>DATGAX010000095.1:0-5938 GCA_035312965.1 Acidimicrobiales bacterium | reverse complement strand
GGGCAGCTCAGGCATCGGGCCCCCGCCGCCCGTCTCTGGGCGGGGCGTCGATCGGCAGTCCGGCGAGCTGGGCGGCCCGGGCGAAGACGGCATCGGTCATGGGCCCGGTCAGCTTGCCGGTGAACGTGTTCTGCTGGCTGGGGTGGAACGAGCACACGATGGTCCGCCCGTCCGGCGTCGCCACCTCGACGCCGTGGCCGAAGCGGGGCCGGGGCCGCACCTGCAGGAGCCGGCCGACGACGTCGTAGGCGAACCGGCCCAGTACCACCACCACCCGGACGGGGCCCACGAGCTCGAGCTCCCGGGCCAGGAACGGTAGGCATCGGTCCCGCTCGGTCGGAAGGGGCTTGTTGGCCGGGGGCGCGCACCGGACCGACGCCGTTACCCACACCCCGCGCAGTCTCAGCCCGTCGTCCCTCGACGACGACGTGGGCTGGTTGGCCAGCCCCACCCGGTGCATCGAGGCGAACAGCCAGTCGCCCGAGCGGTCCCCGGTGAAGATGCGACCCGTCCGGTTGGCCCCGTGGGCGGCGGGCGCCAGGCCGACCACGGCAATGGATCCGTCAGGATCCCCGAAGCCGGGTACGGGGCGGCCCCAGTACTCCTCGCCCCGGAACGCGGCCCGGCGGTCGGCCGCAACCTGCTCGCGCCAGGCGACCAGGCGGGGGCAGGCGCGGCAGTCGACTATCTCGGCCGCCAGCGCGGCCAGATCCGGATGGGCTCGGCCGGACGGCACCGGCCAGACACTAGGTTGAGCGGGCGCAATGCCCACCACGTCCGCCAAGAAGGCGGTGACGCGGCCGCCGAAATCCAAACCGGCCCCGCCGTCCCCCACGCTCGTTCTGCTCGTACGCCACGGCGCCACCCCCACCACCGGCAAGGTCCTCCCCGGCCGGGCCGGGGGGCTGCACCTGTCCGAGACCGGCGCCCGGCAGGCGGCCACCGTCGCCGAGCGGCTGAAGGCGTGGTCGGAGCCGACCCGCATCCATGCCGTGTACGCCTCCCCGCTCGAGCGCACCCGGGAAACGGCCGCGCCCATCGCGGCCGCCCTCGGGCTGGAGGTCCTGACCGAGCCCGGAATCCTCGAGTGCGACTTCGGCGACTGGACGGGCGCTGCCCTCAAGGACCTCATGAAGCGGCCGGAGTGGGCCACAGTGCAGCGCTACCCGAGCGGGTTCCGATTTCCGGGCGGGGAGTCGTTCACCGCCATGCAGGCCCGGATGGTGGACGCCGTCGCCGGCCTCTGCCGGCGCCACGCCGGCCAGGGAATCGTCGTGGTGTCGCACGCCGACCCCATCAAGGCGGTGGTGGCCGAGGCGCTGGGATCGCATCTCGACCTGTTCCAGCGGATCGTGATCTCGCCCTGCTCGATCACCGCCATCTCCTACAGCCCCCTCGGCCCGACGGTGCTGGCCGTCAACTCGACGAAGGACCTGGCGGAGCTGGTGCCCTCGTGAGCCGCTCGTTCGAGCTACCGGAGGCCGAGTGGGCGACGGTGGGGGCGGTGGGCGAGCCGGGTCACCGGACCTTCTACCTCCAGGCCCGCCAGGAGTCCCAGCTGGTCACCCTGAAGCTGGAGAAGCAGCACGTGGCCGCCATCGCCCAGTTCCTCTCCGAAATCCTCTCCGACCTGCCGGCCCCGGAGCAGGAAGGGGACGACGCCGGCGCGGCTCTGGTCGAACCGGTGCTGGCCGAATGGCCGGTGGGCAGCCTGCAGCTCGCCTACGACTCCACCTCGGACCGGGTCGTGATCCTGGCCGAGGAGATGGGAGAGGGCGACGAAGAAGACGAAGCGGGTGAGGGGGAGCCGGAGGACGGCTTCGACCGCGACCGGGGGGCGGCCCGCCTGGGCCTCACCCGGGCCTCCGCCGCGCTCATCGTCAGGGTCGGTGCCGAACTGATCAGCGCCGGCCGGCCGCTGTGCACGCTGTGCGGCCGGCCCATGGACCCGGAAGGCCACTCGTGCCCGCGGACGAACGGTCACAAGCCGAACTGACGGGCGCCCTGAGCGCCGGCACCATCGAGATCGAGGGCCGGATGCCGTGGAGCAGCAACAACACCTTCCTGGTCACCGTCACCACTGGTGACTCCAGGGTGGCCGCCATCTACAAGCCCGGTCGAGGCGAGCGCCCGCTCTGGGACTTCCCCGACGGCCTGTACCGCCGGGAGGTCGCCGCCTACGAGCTGTCCGAGGCCCTCGGCTGGGGTTTCGTCCCGGCCACCGTGGAGGTCGACGACGGCCCGCTCGGGCCCGGGTCGCTTCAGGCCTTCGTCGATGCCGACTTCGAGCAGCACTACTTCACGCTGCTCGAGGACGAGGCCCACCACCCCGTGCTGAAACGGATGGCCACGTTCGACGTCCTGGCCAACAACGCCGACCGCAAAGGCGGCCACTGCCTCATAGACGCGTCCGGTCGCATATGGGGCATCGACCACGGGCTCTGCTTCCACGTGCAGCAGAAGCTGCGCACGGTGATCTGGGACTTCGCCGGGGAGCGGGTCGAGCCCGAGGACGCGACCGCCGTCCAGCGGCTGGTCCAGGACGGCCCGCCGGAGGGACTGGCCCGCCTGCTGCACCCCGAGGAGATCCGGGCCCTGCTCAAGCGGGCCGGATGGCTGCTCGAGGACGGGTGCCTCCCCGAGCCGCGCACCGACCATCCCTTCCCGTGGCCCCTCGTGTGAGGTCCGTAGGGCCCGGCGACCCGAAGGCTGTGGTGGGCTAGGACCGGCTCTGCAGCGCCTCGATCAGCTGCGGCAGCACCTTCTTGACGTCGCCCACCACGCCCAGGTCGGCGATGGAGAAGATCGGCGCCTCCTGGTCCTTGTTGATGGCGATGATGTTCTTGGCGCTCTTCATGCCGACCATGTGCTGCGTGGCGCCGGAGATGCCGCAGGCGATGTAGACCGTCGGCTTGACCGTCTTGCCGGTCTGGCCGACCTGGTGGGAGTAGGGCACCCAGCCGGCGTCGACGATGGCCCGCGACGCCCCGGGGGCGCCTTTGAGCAGCTTGGCCAGATCCTCGATGAGCTTGTAGCCGGCCGCCTCGCCCAGGCCCCGGCCGCCGGAGACGACGATCGCCGCCTCGTCCAGCTTGGGACCCGAGGTCTCCTCGACGTGCGATGCCAGCACCCGGGCCGCGCCCACGGCGCCCAGATCCGGCACCTCCCAGATGTCCACCGCGGCGGGACCCCCTCCGGACTCCTCGGCCGCGAACGACTTGGCCCGGATGACGTAGATGCCGGGGCCGCCCGAGGTAAACCGGGCGTTGAGGATCTCCGTCCCGCCGAAGATGGCGTGCTCGCTCACCAGGCCGCCGTCACCCTCGCCGATGTCGACGATGTTGGTGAGGACGGGCCGGTCGATGCGAGCCGACAGGCGTCCCGCGATGTCGCGGCCGTTGTAGCTCTGGGCGATGAAGATGGCGTCGGGCGCCCCGCCGGCCGAGATCTTGGCCGCGATGGCGGCCGCCACGGCGGGGCCGGGCAGGCCGCCGCCGAGGTCACCGACGGTGTGCAGCGCGGTCGCCCCGTGGGCTCCCACCGGCGCGGCGATCGCCGAGGCGTCGCCCCAGGTGATCGCTTCGACGGTCCCGGCGATCTGCCGGGCCTTGGTCAACAGCTCGAAGGCCACCGTGGCGACCTTGTCGCCGGAGCGGTCGGCGACGACCCAAATCGTGTTCAGTGCCATTCCTCTTCCGTTTCCTGTGCGTTCCTGTGGGCCCGGGCCTAGATGACCTTGATGCGTTCGAGATAGGCGACGATCTGCTGGTAGCCCTCGCCGTCGTCGACGACGATCTCACCGGCCTTCCTCGCCTCCGCCGGCGTCACGGCGGTGATCTCCTGCCCGGCGCCGGCGAACCCGACGGCACCGGCGTCGAGCCCGAGGTCGGCGACGGTGACCTCGTCGACCGGCTTGCCCTTGGCCGCCATGATCCCCTTGAACGAGGGGTACCGGGGCTCCACCACACCGGCGGTAACGCTGATCACCGCAGGGAGGGGGACCTCCACCTCGTCGTAGCCCTCCTCGGTCTGGCGCTCGACGCTGACCTTTCCCTCGGAGACGGTCACCTTCTTGGCGAAGGTGACGGCCGGCAGGCCGAGCAGCTCGGCGACCTGGACCGGCAGGGTGCCGGTGTAGCCGTCGCTGGACTCGGTGGCGGTCAGGATCAGGTCCGGCTCGGCCCGCTTGATGGCGGCGGCCAGGACCTTGGCCGTACCGAGGGCGTCGGTGCCGGCCAGGGCCGGGTCGCTGACCAGGATGGCCTTGGCCGCGCCCATGGCCAGCGCCGTGCGCAGGCCGCTGGTCTCGGAGTTGGGGGCCATGGACACGAGCGTGACCTCGCCCCCGCCGGCCTGCTCGGCCAGCTGGAGGCCCATCTCCACGCCGTAGGAGTCGGAATCGTCCAGGATGAGCTTCCCGTCACGGACGAGCGTGTGTGTACCGGGGTCAAGCTTGTAGGTGGCTTGATCACCCTCCGGTATCTGCTTCACGCAGACGACAACATTCATGGCGCTCATTTTTCTAGAACTTCCGCCGCAGGCGCCAACTGGGGGGCCGCTACTACGGGCCGCCGTGCCCCGGTGGTACCGTCCGACGGTCGTGTCAGATTCCGACGAAGTCCGCCTGGTAGTGCCCGCCCGCCCGGAGTTCCTCCGCCTGGCGCGGGTGACGGCGGCCGGTCTGGCGGGCCGGTTGGGGTTCAGCTACGACGAGATCGAGGATCTACGCCTGGCCATCGACGAGCTGTGCTTCGGCCTGACCGGCCCCACGGGACGCCACGGGACGGTCGAGCTGGCGTACCACATCCAACCCGGAGTGCTCGAAGTGGTCGGCGAGGGGCGCTTCCTCGAGGACATCATCCCGATCGGGCTCACCGACCTGTCGCGCGTCATCCTGAGCGCCCTGGTCGACGAGCACGACCTCACGTCCGGGCCGGAGGGGCCCCGCTTCCGACTGGTCAAGCGTCGCCATTCAGACGCCGCCGCCAGTGGCGACTGACCGCGAATCCCTCAAGGAGAGCTTCGCGGAGTACGCCCGCACCCGGGACGTGGCCCTGCGGGACGAGCTGGTCTCCGCCCACATGGGCCTGGCCGCCTATCTCGCCCGGCGCTTCGCCAACCGGGGCCAGCCCCTCGAGGATCTGACGCAGGTGGCCGCCCTGGGCCTGCTCAAGGCGGTCGAGCGCTTCGACCCCACCCTCAACATCGAGTTCTCGACCTATGCCACCACGACCATCGTCGGGGAGCTCAAGCGCTACCTGAGGGACAAGGGCTGGGCCGTGCGGGCCCCCCGGCGGATGCAGGAGCTGTACCTCAACCTGAGCCGGGTGGTCGACCCGCTCGGCCAGGAGCTGGGCCGCTCCCCGACCATCGCCGAGCTGGCCGCCGAGGTCCAGGCTTCGGAGGAAGAGGTCCTGGAGGCGCTGGAAGCAGGGCAGGCCTACCGGTTCGCGTCGCTCGACGCCCCCCGGTCGGAAGGCGAGAGCGACTCCGTCGGCGAGACCCTCGGCCAGGAGGACGCCGAGCTGGCCCGGGCCGAGCAGAGGGCCATCCTGGCTCCGATGCTCGAGCAGCTGCCGCCCCGCCAGCGCCAGATCGTCCATATGCGGTTCTTCGAAGGGCTGACCCAGTCCGAGATCGCCCGCCGGCTGGGCGTGTCGCAGATGCAGGTGTCGCGGCTGCTGACCCGCAGCGTGGCCCAGATGCGAGCCGTGGGCCGGCCCCCCGTCGAGGACGTCTGAGGCCCGCGGTCGCTTGCGCCTCCTGCTGATCGTCAACGCGTCGGCGTCGTCGGTGACGGCTCGGGCCCGGGTGGTGATCCAGAAGTCGCTGGCCGCCGATCACGAGGTGTCGGTCGCCGAGACCAGCCGCCCGGGCCACGCCACCCGGCTGGCCCAGGGGGCGGCGGCGCGGGGTATGGACGCCGTCATCGTGCTGG
>DATGAX010000094.1:0-3090 GCA_035312965.1 Acidimicrobiales bacterium | reverse complement strand
CGGCCGGCCGATGGCGCGACGCCAGCTCCATCTGCGAGTAGAGGCGGATGGCCAGGCCGAACAGGCGCGGCCCGGAGAACTCGGCCCAGTTCTGCAGGGCGTCGGCACCGATGGCCTTGTACTCCTCCTTGGCACCCTTCGTAGCCTCGTGCCCGGCCAGGACCCGCTCGACCGGGTCCTCGATGTCGGTGGCCAAAGAGACGAACATGGCCGACACCAGGTTGGCTCCCATCGACACCGCGTCGTCGCCCCGGGTGGACACGGGCACACCGGCGATCATGGGCCGGTCCGGGGTGGCCCGGTGGGCGTCCAACCAGCGCAGGACGGCGGTGGCCGTCAGGGACAGCACGACGTCGTTGACCGTCGTGCCGAGGGCGTCCTTGACGGCGCGGACCTCGTCCAGCGACACCCGGCTGAAGGCCACCTGGCGGTGGGCGGTGATCGGGGCGTTGAACGGCGTGGTGGGGGCGGTGAACGGCGTGGCCATCGAAGGGGCGTCCGCCCGGCTGCGGCGCACGGCCAGGTTGACCACGCTACGGGTCGTGCCGTAGATGGCGGACGGCAGCAACAGCGGGCGGCGGGCCCGGGACAGCAGGCCCCGGGCGAACAGCTCGAGATCGCTCGGCCGGGGGGCCGCCGGAGGCGTTTCGCCCGCCGGAGGCTCGGCCGGATCCGCTTCCAGATCGAAGAGGTGCATCATCAGGTTGGCGCCGGAGACGCCGTCGATGGTGGCGTGGTGCATCTTGGCCACCAGGCCCACGTAGCCGTGCTCCAGGCCCTCTACGAACCACATGTCCCAGAGCGGGCGGTCCCGGTCGAGCGGCTGGCTGGCGATCTCGCTGGCCAGGTCGGCCAGCTCCCGCGGCCCGCCCGGTGCCGGGCAGGCGATGCGGTGGATGTGGGTCTCGAGGTCGAAGTGCGGGTCGTCCACCCAGACCGGGTGGTCGATGCCGAACGGCACGTTGACCACCTTGCGGGTGAAGGCCGGGTTCCGGTCCAGCCGGCGTCCCATGAAGTCCCGCATCTTCTCGAAGGAGTACCCGTCCGGCATCGTCGAGGGGTCGAAGACGAGCAGCCCGGTCATGTGCAGCTGGTTCTTCGGCGTCTCGGTGTACAGGAACATGGCGTCGAGTCCGCTCAGGCGGTCCATGGGAAACCTCTTCTTCTCTCGCTCTGGTGGTCCACCCCCCTGGTGTTACCCGGGCCGGCGGTGGTCCGACCGCCGGCCCGGTACTGACGAATCGGTTCGGTTCTTTGTCCTCAGCAGGCCGACGGGTTCGGATCGACGGCGATCTGGCCCGCCTGGTTGGTCACCGGGACGCCTCCTACGCTCATCGGCTTGGTGCCGGCGATCTGGCCCGTGGTGGCCGGGCTCCCGGCGTACACGCCGCACGTCCCGGCGTACACGGCCGGCGTGGGCCAGAACGGGGAAGGGGCGGCCGGCGAGCGCTGCGGATCGGGATCGCTGTAGAGCTGCACACCGGGCTCGACGTTCTCGTTGGCCGGGGTGGACGACCGGTAGGCGTTCATGCCGCCGGAGCCGCAGGCCTGCGTGCTCGTTGACTGGGCGTCGCCGGCGTTGCAGTTGGCCGACTCGTTGTTGACCGACGGGTCGTAGTTGGGGTTGCCGCCCGGCGCGTAGTTGTACACGTTGGCGTTCTGCGGCGTGCCCTTCTGGCACTTCACCTGCTTGTTGGCGTTGCAGCCGTGGTACACGGTCTGCTGCTGGGTCGTGCCGTCGATGCAGATCCCGTCGGCGCAGAAGCCCATGCCGGCGTTGAGCAGGCCCTCCGGGTGGGTCTGGCTGGGCGTCTGGCCGGCCTTCATCGGGTCCAGGACCAGGATGATGGCCCCGCCGTCGGACGATCCGTTCATGGCGCCGTTGTTCCACGGCTGCGTGCTGGTCGAGAAGGGGCCGACACCGTCGTGCTCACCGTTGTCCGAGTTGTCGTCCATCCCCAAGTAGATGAGGAGGCCGTTCTGCACGATGGGCTGGTACGCCACCGCCGTACCCACGTCGCCGGTCAGCGTGCTGGTGCCCCAGCTGGTCGCCTCGCACGGGTTGCCGAGGCTGGCCGCGATCGGGCAGTAGTACTGGTAGTAGTCCACGTTGGCGTCGAAGCCGGCGCCCTTGGAGTTGTCGCCGCACCCGTTGCGGGCGTTGGCCGCCTGGCCCGGCGACTCCGGGCCGGTCTTCGGCGACGCCGGGGCGCCGTTGGTGCCGTCGGTGTTGGCCGACACGCAGAAGGCGTGCGGGCTGGTGCTCATGCCCGGCTCGCCGAGGCTGAACTCGCCCGGCGTGCCCACCGCTTTCGAGTCCTGCGGATCCTGGTTGAGGCCGAACTGGGCGTACTTCGTGTTGTTGTTGTTGGGGTCGCCGTTGGTGGTGCCGCCACTCTCGACATTGAGCGCCGTGTTGTGGCACCCCGGATACGTCTGGCCGTTGGGCGTGGCGTAGTCGGAGTCGCCGGGCTGGCAGCCTTGCTGGTAGGGCGAGTAGCCCCCGCCGCTGACGGCGAAGGCGGCCGTGCCGGCGCCGGCCAGGAGCAGCCCGGCGCTGGCGCCGAGCAGGACGACCGCCCGCCGGCCGGCCGTGAGGCGGTTACGTCGCGGTTGGGATGGCTGGATCAACGGTGCCTCCATGGGAGTGGTGGATCGGTTCACGGGGACGGTGGGGTGACGGAGAGTTCGGTGGGGTTGGTGGAGAAGGACCAGATACCGCTGAGCTGCGGCGGCAGCGCCTGGCCCGGGACGCCGCCTTCGCCCTCGCCGCTGCCGAGGAAGATGCTGTCCCCGGCGATGGCGGCTCCCGAAGCCGGGACGGATCCGAGCGGGTAGGCCCACAACGGCGCACCCGTGTCGGCGTTGAAGGCAGCGACTCCTCCGGCCAGGGAGTCGGGGAGGAACACCACGCCGTTCGTGTAGGTGGAAGCGGTAAAGGTCGGCAGGGTCGGGATCTGGTCGACGACGACACCTGTGGCGGCGTCGACGGCGTGCAGCGAGACCAGCCGCTGCGGATCGTTGAGGATCGTCAGGTCCGGGCAGGCGGGCAGGAGGGGCAGCTGCGAAAGGGCCGGACAGGAAGAGACG
>DATGAX010000093.1:0-3492 GCA_035312965.1 Acidimicrobiales bacterium | reverse complement strand
CCACCCCGCCTGCGGGCGGTTCACGAGCCGTCATATAGCGGTCGGCTCACGACAGGAAGGCAACACCTTGCTCATCGCACAGCGCCCGTCCCTGACCGAAGAGTCGGTCAACGACACCCGCTCCCGCTTCGTCATCGAGCCGCTCGAGCCCGGCTTCGGCTACACGCTCGGCAACTCGCTGCGCCGCACGCTGCTGTCGTCCATCCCGGGCGCGGCGGTCACCCAGGTGCGGTTCGACGACGCCCTCCACGAGTTCACGACCCTGCCGGGCGTGAAGGAGGACGTCACCGACATCATCCTCAACCTGAAGGACGTCGTCCTGCGGGTGCTCTCCGACGAGCCGGTGACGCTGCGGCTCGACGTGCGCGGCCCCTCCGAAGCCACCGCCGGTGACATCTCACTGACGCCCGATGTCGAGGTCCTCAACCCCGACCTCCACATCGCCAGCCTCAACGCCAAGGGCCGCCTGGCTGTCGACATCACCGTCGAGCGGGGCCGGGGCTACGTCTCGGCCGATCGCAACAAGAAGTCGTCGACCATCGGGGTCATCCCCGTGGACTCGATCTTCTCACCGGTGCGCCGGGTCGCCTTCAGCGTGGAGCCCACCAGGGTGGAGCAGTCCACCAACTACGACCGCCTCGTTCTCGACATCGAGACCGACGGTTCCATCTCGCCCCGTGAGGCGCTGGCCTCGGCCGGCGACACCCTGCGCTCCCTCGTCGGCCTGGTCGCCGAGATGAGCGAGAGCCCGCAGGGCCTCGAGCTGGGCGACGTGGGCGCGGCGACCAGCGGGTCTCCCGATCTCGACCTGCCCATCGAGGATCTGGACCTCTCCGAGCGGCCCCGCAACTGCCTGAAGCGGGCCCAGGTCAACACGGTCGGCGAGCTGGTGCAGAAGACCGAGGACGACCTGCTGGCCATCACCAACTTCGGCCAGAAGTCGCTCGACGAGGTACTGCAGAAGCTCGACGAGCGGGGCCTGTCGCTGCGCACCAAGGAGGGCTGATCGTGACGACCCTGCCGGGCCGGCCCAAGAAGGGGCGCCGCTTCGGGGGCGACGCCGAGCACCAGAAGGCCATGATCGGCAACATGGTGGCCTCGCTGATCGCGGCGGAGGCCATCGTGACGACCGAGGCCAAGGCCAAATTCCTGCGGCCCATCATCGAGAAGTGCGTGACCAAGGCCAAGAAGGCCCAAGCCGACGGCGACCGCGCCGTCCACCTGCAGCGCCAGGTTGTCGCCCTCATCCGGGACAAGGACATGGCCCACAAGCTGTTCGACGAGATCGGCCCCCGCTACGCCGACCGGGCCGGCGGGTACACCCGCATTCTCAAGCTGGGACCGCGTCACGGCGACAACGCGCCGATGGCGCGCATCGAGTTCGTATAGCACCCGCTCCGGCGGCGCGACGCTGACCCTTTTCTCCGAAGAAGCGGTTCCCGAGGCCGTCACGGCGGCCCCCGCCCGGCGGCTGCGGCTTCTCGTGGCCTACGACGGCGGTCCCTACCACGGCTTCGCCCTGCAGCCCGGCGTTCCGACGGTGGGCGGGGCGCTGGCCGGCGCCCTCGAGCGCTACCTGCGCCACACCGTCGAGCTGACCTGCGCGGGGCGGACCGACACGGGGGTGCACGCCTGGGGGCAGGTCGTGAGCTTCGACGGGCGGTCCGACGCCGACCCCGTCGCGCTGCAACGGGCGGTCAACCGGGCCCTGCGGCCCTCGATCGTCGTCCGCGAGGCGGCGGTGGCCGACCCCGGTTTCGACGCCCGCCGCGGGGCGACGGCACGGGTGTACCGCTACAGCATCCGCAACGACCCGGTGGCCGACCCGTTCACCGCCGGGACGGCGTGGCACGTGCCCGCCCCGCTCGACCTGCCCGCCATGCGGCTGGCGTGCGACGCGCTGCACGGCGAGCACGACTTCAGCTCGTTCTGCCGGCGACCGCCGGTGCCCGACGCGTCCCTCGTGCGGGTGGTGCGCGACGCCCGCTGGCACGACCTGGGCGAGGGGATGCTGCGCTTCGACATCGAAGCGTCGGCCTTCTGCCACCAGATGGTCCGCTCCATCGTCGGCACCCTCGTCGACGTGGGCCTGGGCAAGAGGAAGGCTGGACAAATGGCCTCGATCGTGCGGGCCCGGTCCCGCGCCCGGGCCGGCCAACCCGCTCCTCCCCACGGGCTGTGCCTGTGGCAGGTCAGGTACTAGGAGTAGATGTCCACGTGGTAGCCGGCGCCCTTGAGGGCCCGGACGACCTCGTCGTGATGGGCCCGGTCCCGGGTCTCGACCGTCACCTGGACCTCCACCTCGGACACGGCGAGGGGTAGCCCGCTGCGGTGGTGCTCGACGTCGAGCACGTTTAGGCGCAGCCGGGCCAGCTCGGCGGTCAGGCCGGCCAGGGCGCCGACCCGGTCGGCCATGACGACCCGCAGCGTGAGGTAGCGGCCGGCGGCCGACAGCCCGTGCTCGATCATCTTGGTGAGGAGCAGCGGGTCGACGTTGCCGCCCGACAGGACGGCGACCACCGGGCCGGTGCCGGGGATGCGTTCGGCCATCACGGCGGCGAGTGAGGCGGCCCCGGCCGGCTCGACGACGGCCTTGGCCCGCTCCACGGCGAGCAGCATGGCCCGGCTGATCTCCTCCTCGTCCACGGTGACGACGGCGTCCACGTAGGCCTGGGCGTGGGCCAGCGTGAGCCGGCTGCAGCGGGCCACCGCGATGCCGTCGGCCATGGTCGCCACCCGCTCGAGCGTCACCGGGTGGCCGGCGGCCAGGGCGGCGCTCAGGGTGGGGGCGCCGGCCGCCTCCACGCCGATGACCCGGGGCCGGGGGCCGGGCCCGGCCCAGGCCGCGGTGGCGACGGCGGCGGCCACGCCGGCCAGCAGGCCGCCCCCGCCGGTCGGGACCACGATCACCTCGGCCTCGGGCGCCTCGGCCAGTATCTCGAGGCCGGTGGTGGCCTGGCCGGCGATCACGTCCAGGTCGTCGAAGGGCGGCACGTAGGCGGCCCCGGTCTCCGCCGCGAACGCCCGGGCGGCGGCGATGCACTCGTCGACGACCTCGCCTTCGAGGCGGACCTCGGCCCCGTAGGCCCGGGTGGCCTCCACCTTCGGCAGGGCGGCGGAGAGGGGCATGAAGATGGTGGCCGCCCGCCCCGTGAGGGCGGCGGCCAGCGCCACGCCCTGGGCGTGATTGCCGGCCGAGCCGGCCACCACGCTGCGCCCCTCGGGCAGCCGGGAGATGTGGTTGTAGGCCCCCCGGATCTTGAACGATCCGGTCCGCTGCCGGTACTCCGGCTTGAAGAGCACCGGCCGCCCGACCAGCCGGGAGATGGATGCGGACCGATCGACGGGGGTGGGGCGCAGGACGGGCCCCACCCGCTCGGCGGCGCCGACGACGGCTTCGAGGGTGACCAGCCCGGCCGGCCCCTCCGTCCCGGTCAACGAGGCGCGGCCCGGGCCGCGGCGTCGCGGGCGGCCCGCCACAGGGCCAGCTGG
>DATGAX010000092.1:0-2030 GCA_035312965.1 Acidimicrobiales bacterium | reverse complement strand
GGTCAACGACGTGGTGCTGGCCCTGGTCTCCGGAGCCCTGCGCCGGTACCTCGACAAGCACGATGCCCTTCCCGACGCGCCCCTGGTCACGTCCGTGCCCGTATCCATCCGGGCCGAGGGCGACACGTCCATGGACAACCAGATCAGCAACATGTTCGTGTCCCTGGCCACCGACGTGGACGACCCGGTGGAGCGGCTCAAGGCCATCACCCGGTCCACTCAGAGCGCCAAGGCGATGCGCAACGCCATCGGCGCCCGCGAGATCCAGTCCATCGGGGAGGTGGCGTCGCCTCTGATCCTGGGCACCGCCATCCGCACGATCTACAGGACCTCGCTCATGTCGAAGCTCCCCGTCCGGGTCAACACCGTGGTCTCCAACGTCCCCGGCCCGGAGATCCCGCTCTACATGTGCGGCGGCAAGGTGGTCGGCGTCTTCCCGAGCTCGGTCATCCTCGAGGGCATGGGCCTCAACACCACGATCTTCAGCTACCTCGACCGGGTCGACTTCGGTATCGCCGTCGACCCCGACCTGGTGCCCGACGTATGGGTGCTGGCCGAGGCGGTGCCGGCCGCTCTCGTCGAGCTCATGGACGCGTCCGGGTTGGGCCAGCCCACGCCGGTGGAGCCGCCGCTGCCGATCGACGCCGCGGTGGGCACCAAGACCCGGAAGAGGGCTACCTCGGCTCGCAAATGACGACCGGGATGTCCCGGTCGGTGTTGCGCTGGTAGCCGGCGTAGCCCTGGTAGGCGGCCACGATCCGTGGCCACAACTCGGCCTTCTCCTCCGGGGTGGCGGTCCGGGCCCGCACCGCGATGGTGCGGCCCTGGACCGTGATCTCTACGTCGGGGTGGGCGCTCAGGTTCTTGTACCAGTCCGGGTGGTCGCTGTGGCCGCCCTTGGACGCCACGAGCACGACCCGGTCGCCCTCGCGAACGGGCGCGGTGAGCATGGTGGACCGGCGCAGGCCGGACTTGCGCCCCGTCGTGTGCAACTCCACCGGTTCCATCCCGAGCACGGCGCGGGGGAAGCGGCCCCCGGTCGCCTTGAGCAGGACCCGGTGGCCCTGCTCGAGCATCCAGGCCCCCGCCTCGATCATGCGGTCCGGTGTCGCCATCACAGACTCCTCACAGTTCCCCAGTCGGCCGCTAACAGTCGGATGCCATCCTGGCACTCGTACGCGACGTTCGGAAAGCCCGTGAAGGAGCAGCCGTGGGAACGATGCGAGGTGTCGGACGCAAGGCCCTGGTCGGATCGGCGGTGCTCGTCGCCGGCCTGGGGATCGCCGGCGCGGCGTGGGCGGAGTCGACGCCGGCGCCCGCCTCGGGAACCCTGGCCGGCGCGCCGGCCCTGGTCGCCAGCACGGGGAGCACCGGCGCCGGTGCGGCGGCCGCTCGACCGGGCGGCCGGCGGCTCGGGAGGTTGCTGCGCCACAGCGACCACGCCACCATCGAGGTCGACCGCCAGGGCCAGTGGGTCACCTACAGCGTTGACCGCGGCAAGGTGACGGCCGCCTCACCCACCTCGATCACGCTGGCCCGCCCCGACGGGCAGAGCGTCACGCTGGCCATCGACGGGTCCACCAAGTTCCGCGGCGTGGCGTCCGCCAGCTCCGTTCGGACAGGGCAGCCGGCGCTGGTGGTGTCCGAGAACGGCGTGGCGGTGGCCGTCCGGCAGGGCCGGCCGGGAAGGCCGAGCGCCCACTAACCTCTGGCCCCGAGATGCGGGGTGGGGGACGGGGGTGGTCGCTGGCCGGCACCGGCTTGCCCAGGCCCCGGGCGGTAGCCGCGCTGGGCGCGTCGGTCATGGTCCTCCTGTCCGTAGCGGCGGTCGGGGCGGCTGTGGAAGCGGCTCGGCCCGGTCCGGCCGAGGTGCCGTCGGGGACGGCCCCTTCGATCCCGGCGGCACCGCCGTCCGAGCCCAGCCCGACCACCCCGGCGGCGGGGATCGGCGGCTCCGGGCCGTCCTGCCCGGCAGCGGGCCAGGCCAATCCGGCGCTGGCCGCCGCCGTGCCGGGAACGCCCGGGCGCTT
>DATGAX010000091.1:0-2768 GCA_035312965.1 Acidimicrobiales bacterium | reverse complement strand
CTGCACCAGATAGGTTGTCTTGTTGGACCGGTGGTGGCCGACGCTGAAGGAGATCTTGGGGCCGAGCCCGGTGTCGAGCCCGGTCAGGCGATCGAGGTCGTCCTTGACCCGCTGGCGGGTGAGGTTCAGGCCCAGGCGCTTGAACGCCTCGTTGAGCATGGTGCCGCCGACATAGGCGGCCTTGGTCCAGTTGGAGTGGTCGATGTTCGGGTAGTAGTGCTCGACCGTCTGCTTGTAGAGCCGGTAGCCCGCGCTCGCCGCCGAGGGGCCCTGCGGATCGTCGGGGATCCAGTCGATGGCGGCGATGGTGCCCACCGCGGTGGGTCCGGTGAAGCTCGGCGTCACCTGGAAGTAGAGCGCCGCGTTCCCGGAGTAGCCGTGTGGGGGCTTGTAGCCCTGGGCGGCGGCCTCGCGCACCATGCGCGCGAAGATGCCCGGGTCGACCATGGTGGTGATGGTGTCGACGTTGTTGACCCGGCACTGCGCGAGGAACGTCGAGGTTCCCGGGTCGTCGAAGTTGGCGGCCTGGGCCACCGCCATCTGGCCGCCGCTCGCCTCGAGGATCTTCTTGTAGGCGTCGGCGTAGGCCTGCCCGGTGGTGTTGTTGAGGTAGAGGACGCCGACCTTGCGGGTGCCGTGCGCGACCTGGTAGTCGGCCAGGTTCTGGGCCTGGTTCACCGCCGAGGCGCCGACCGGGAAGCTCCAGGCGCCGCCGTACTGCGCCTCGCCCCAGCCGTCGTTGCCGACATTGGGCACCTTCTGCTGGTCGAGGTAGGGGGTGATGGCGTCGTTGGTCGGCACCGACTGGGTGCACGCCATCGCGAACACGTTCTGGCGCTCGACCAGGTCGCGGACCGCGGCGCTGCCCTTGGTCGCGTCCCATGCGTCGTCACGCACCAGCACGTCGTACTTGCGGCCGTTGATCCCGCCGGTGTCGTTGGCCGTCTGCAGGGTCGCCCGGCAGGCGTAGGAGAGGTTGGCGCCGAAGGAGCCCACCGGCCCGGAGTAGATGCCGATGTGGCCGAGCTTGATGGAGGACGCGGTCACCCCGGTGTCGGTGGCGCCGCCGCCTCCGGGCTGGGGGACCACCCCGCCGGGCTTGGGGGGCGCGGGGACGGTGCCGCCGGGCTTGGTGCCCGCGGCGGGAGCGGGAGCGCTGCCGGCCCCCTGGGCCGGAGCCGCGGCGCCGCCGGCTGCCGATCCCGACTGGGCGGCGCTGCTCGACTGGGCCGAGCTCCCCGAGCCCGGGAGCGCCGGGTTCGAGTTGGTGGCGCCGGTGCCGTTGCTGTTCGCGTTGCCCTGGGCGTTCTCCGCTCCGGAGGCGCCCTGCTGCTGCCCGGCCCGCTGCAGGGCGGCCTGCTGGGCGGTCGACGCCCCCCCGCAGGCGGCCATCAGAAGGACGATGGCGGGCGCTGCGAGTAGTGGACGTGATCGGATCACATCTTCTCCTCCATGCTCGGCGTACCGCAGCCCATCGTGCGCCCGGGGAGGGGCGGTGTCGTCCGTAGGGGCTACCGATTGCCCTACGTATCCGAATCGGTAGCGCCTACCGACGACGCGGTCCCGCGGCGAGGGTACCGTCGGGCCCAAGCCGCCGGCCCAAGGGAGAAGACCGTGGAGGAACTGCTCCAGACCCTGATCATCGCCGTGATCGCGGGCTCCTTCTACTCCCTGATCGCTCTCGGGATGGTCCTCGTCTACCGGACGACCGGGGTCCTCAACATCGCCCACGGCGGGATCGGGGTGCTCTGCGGCTTCGTCGCGTGGGACCTCATCACCCTCCGCCACGTTCCCTACTACCTCGGGGTGCTCACCGGGATCGTTGTCGCGGTGCTCCTCGGCCTCGGCTTCGAGCGCATCGTCATCCGCCGCCTCGCCGGGCGGCCGGACCTGCAGACGATCTCCACCCTCGCCCTCTTCATCCTCGCCGAGGGGTTCGTCTTCATCGTCCCCTGGTGGGGCAACACCTGGGGCCAGCTCTTCCCCTCCCCACTTCTGGACAAGACGGTGCGGATCCCGCTGGCGAACTACTCGGTGACCTACGACCAGGTCGTGCTGCTCGTCGCCACCGCCGCGGTCTTCGCCGGCCTCGCCTTCCTGCTCCGCCGCACCCGCCTGGGGATGGCGATGCGGGCGATCTCCGACGACGGCACCGCCGCCCGGCTCATGGGGGTGCGCTCGCGGCTGATCTCCCCGTTCGTCTGGGGGCTGGCCTTCGGGCTCTCCGGCCTCACCACCATGCTGCTCGCCCCGATCCTCTTCCTCGACAACCAGTCGCTCACCGGCCTCACCCTCAAGGCGCTCACGGTGACCTTCATCGGCGGCCTGGTGTCGCTGCCGCTCACCGTCGCCGGGGCGATGACCCTGGCCACGCTGGAGGCGATCAGCCAGGTGTACTTCCCCGGCGCCAAGGGCCTCGCCGATGCCTGGCCCTTCATCCTCCTCGTGCTCGTGCTCGCGGCGCGGTACGCGCGTCATCGCAGCTCGTTCGAGGACCACGCGGTGGTCCGGGCATGAGCACCGTCACCGAGGTCCGCCCCGCGACCCTCGAGGCCACCCCCGCCGGCGCGGCCACACCCTCGGCGCTGCTCCCCATCCCCGGCCGGCCCAGCATTCGCGCGCTGGGCGTCCGCCTCGTCGGCCTGGCCGTGCTGCTCCCATTCCTGCTCACCATGCCCTACGCGCTGAAGTGGGCGGGCCCCGCCTACGCCCTCGACTTCGGCCTGGTGGTCGCCATGGCCACGCTGTCGATCTCGGTTCTGGCCTGG
>DATGAX010000090.1:0-2055 GCA_035312965.1 Acidimicrobiales bacterium | reverse complement strand
GCCGTGGCCCCGTCCACCGAGGCGATCATGTTGAGCCGCACGGCCGGGCGGCCATCGACGACGGGGCAGGTCGCGGGGGACGTCGAGCGGCTCGACGGAGTCGGCCGGTTCCGGGAAGGATTGGCGCACCGGCCCCGATTCTTGACCGTGCGCCGCTCCTCCGCCGGTTCAGACGCCGAACGCCCGGTGGGAGAGGTCGTTCCACTGCTCCCAGCCGGCGATCCGGCTGGCGTACTCGGTCTTGATCATCTCCAGCGGGCCGTCGCCGAAGAAGACCCGCAGCGGCGGCTCGGCGGCGTCGACGATCTCCAGGATCGCCGGGCCGGTCGCCTCGGGGTCGCCCCGCCTCACGTTGGCCCAGCCCTCCTCCCGGGCGGTCCGGACCCAGTCGTAGGCCGGGATCTGGTTGGCCTGCACCGAGGAGGCTCCGGCCCAGTCGGTCGTGTAGCCGGTCGGCTCGACGAGCGTGACCTTGATTCCGAAGCGGCCGACCTCGCCAGCGAGCGACTGCGTGAAACCCTCGAGGCCCCACTTCGAGGCGTGGTACAGGCCCAGCAGCGGAAAGGCGTTCACGCCGCCGATGGAAGACACCTGGATGATGTGGCCCGACCCCTGGGCCCGCATGAGCGGCAGCGCCGCCTTCGTCACCCACAGGGCGCCGAACAGGTTGGTCTCGATCTGGGCCCGGGCCTGCGCCTCGCTGACCTCCTCGACGGTGCCGAAGAGGCCGAAGCCGGCGTTGTTGACGACGACGTCGAGGCGGCCGAAGTGGTCGTGGGCCCGGTTGACGGCGGCGTCGACGGCGGCCTTGTCGGTCACGTCGAGAGCGATGGGCAGGACGTTGTCGCCGTAGGTGTCGACGAGGTCCTTGACCGTGTCGGTGTTGCGGGCGGTGGCGGCGACCCGGTCGCCCCGGGCCAATGCCGCCTCGGCCCAGATGTGCCCGAAGCCCTTCGACGAGCCGGTGATGAACCAGACCTTGGAGCCGTTCGCCATGGCGGGAGTCCTCTCGCTCGTTTCTTCGGACGGGCGGGAAGGCGCCCACCCTCGACTACCCAGGGCAACGCCGGTCGGGCCGACCTATTCCATCAGTGCGCTCGCTGGCGCAGTAACGGTCCGGGGTGTAGGCGGGACGGGTCCAGCGAACCGAGCGACGATCTTGAAGGAGCGGTCATGCGGGGACTCGAGGGGTGAGACGGCCATCGTCACCGGGGGGAGCTCCGGGATCGGGCAGGCCATCGCCATCCGGCTGGGCGAGGAGGGCATGAACGTCGGCGTGAACTACGTCGGCCGGCCCGAAGGAGCCGAGGCCACCAAGGAGACCCCCGGCGTTTGGGGGCACCCCGGACCGGCTGATACCGAGCGGTTCCGGGGTGCCGTGTCAGCTCGCCGAACCCGAGAGAGATCGGCACGGGTGGGCGGTTTCCTGCAACCGGCGTTCCTTACTAACAGGGGGTGTTAGTAAGGAACGCCGGTCTGCCAAAGTGCTCGGGAATGCCGGGTGTGTGCGCTGCCAGGTGGTCGCCGCGGCCACTCGGAAATTGTCCTTATGGGCTTCCGGGCGCCCGACCCTCCAGGTGAAGCCGCCCCGGTCTCTGCTCGTTCAACCGGCCTTGGCGGGGCGGACGACCACGTCCAGGTGAAGGCCGGCGGCACTGAGCATGTTGACGAGGGCGTCGATGCTGAAGAGGTCGATCTTGCCTCGGACGAGGTCGGAGATCCGGGGCTGCGTGACGCCGAATCGGCGAGCGGCCTGGGCCTGGGTCAGGCCCTCCTGGTCGATGTAGGCGGCGAGTTCGGCCATGAGGGCGGCCCGAACCTTGAGGTTCTCAGCCTCGACGGGCTGCTCTTCGATGGCGTCCCACACGCTCTGGTAGCGCTTGGCGGTGGTCATCGCTTCTTCGTCTCCTCGATGAGGGCTCGCATGGTTTGGTAGCGGGACTTGCCCACGTCGATGTCGGCCTTGGCGGTGCGTTGGGTCTTCTTCTGGAAGCAGTGCAGGACGTAGATCTCGTCGCCGATGGTGGCGACGTAGAAGACCCGATAGGCGCCGGA
>DATGAX010000089.1:0-2073 GCA_035312965.1 Acidimicrobiales bacterium | reverse complement strand
AGGAGGCGGGCCGGGCCGGGGTCGCGGTGGAGACGGTCATCCTCGACGTCACCGACGCCGGGGGCGGGCGGGAGGTCATGGACCGCATCCGCCCCTGGGCCCTGGTCAACAACGCCGGCTACGGCGGCATCGGCGCCATCGAGGACGTCGACGACGACGAGGCCCGGGGCCTGCTCGAGACGATGGTCGTCGCCCCCATGCGGCTGGCCCGGCTGGCCCTGCCCCACATGCGGGCCGCCGGCGGGGGCCGCATCGTCAACATGTCCTCGGTGTTCGGCCGGACCACCGCCCCCCTCACCGGTTGGTACGCCGGTTCGAAGCACGCCCTGGAGGCGCTCAGCGACTCCCTGCGCATGGAGGTCGCCTCGGCCGGCGTCAAGGTAATCCTCGTCGAGCCGGGCGGTTTCCGCACCGGGATCTGGGACGAGGTGTCCAGCCAGATAGACCGCCGGGCCGGCTCGGCCTACCTCCAGTCCTACCGGCGCTCGGCGACGGGGATCCGCCTGACGGAACCGGTCATGGGGGATCCGGGTCAGGTGGCGAAGGTGGTGGGACGGGCGTTGTCGGCCCGTTTCCCTCAGGAGCGCTACCTAGTGGGCCTGGACGCCGCCGCCCTGACCGTGGCCCAGCGGCTGACCCCGACGGCGTTGCGGGACCGGGTTACCAGGCTGGGTCTGGGCTTGTAGGCGGCGTCGGCCGCGTCGGCGTCGTCGGCCCCGTCGGGCGCGTCGGCCCCGTCAGCGGGCCGGGCACAGCCGGGTGCCCCTGGCCCGCACCACGTCCAGGACGGCGGCGTCGAGGCGGGCCTCGGGCAACGTCCCGGCCCTCACCGCCCCCGAGAGGGCGCCGACGATGGCGGCGATCTCGGCCGACAACGGTCCGGGCGCCAGCTGGGCCCGGTCGGCGGCGGTGAGCGTCGACCCGAAGAGGACCATGTCGGCGCCGGCCGAGACGGCTGCTGTAGCCGCGGCCGGTACCGAGCGGCCGGCGGCCCGTATGGCGCCGGCCGAGAGGCTGTCGGTGAGGACGAGGCCCCGAAAATGGATCTGGTCGCGCAGCAGGCCGGTGACGGCGGCCGCCGACAACGACACCGGGACGGAGGTCAACCCGGGCACCGTCGCGTTGGACACCATGACCGCCTGGGCGCCTGCCCCTGCGGCCCGCTGGAAGGGGATCAGCCCGGCGTGCTGCAACTGGGCCAGGGGCGGCGTGGGCGCCGCGCCGTAGTCGGTGTTGCCGGTCGATCCGCCCAGGCCCGGGAAGTGCTTGAAGACGGGGATGACGCCGCCCGCGGTGAGGCCGGCGGCGAACGCCTGGGCGTAGCGGCTGGCCACGTCCGGGTCGGCGCTGAAGGACCGGGTCCCGTCGGGGTCGCGGGCGCTGGGCCCGGCCCCGGCGTCGAGGTCGACCACCGGCGCCAGGTCGACGCCCACGCCGAGCGCCTTCATCTGGCGGCCCACCTCCGCGGCCAACTGCTGCACCTGGGCCGGCGTCATCGTGGCTGCCATCTGGCGGGCGGAGGGTATGGCGACCACGTCGCCCTCCAGGCGCTGCACCGCGCCGCCTTCCTCGTCGGCCATCACCATCGGCCGCGGCGATGCCGCGGTGACCGGCGCCAGCGCCGCCCGCAGCTGGGCCGGCCCCGGCACCGCACCGATGAGGATCAACCCGCCCGCCCCGGCCGAGACGGCCACCCTGACCGCGGCCGGGTCGGCCTCCAGCACGGGGGCGACGACGAGCTGGGCGGCCCGCTTGGACAGGGGCCACGACGCGATCACGGACTGGTCCGAGCACGACGGTCGGGTGGTCGAGGTGGCGGCCCCGGTCGTGGTGGCGGCCGGGGCGGCGGTCGTGGACGGGAGCGTGGTGGGGGTGGCGCTCGGGCCGGGCCCGGGGCTCGAGCAGGCCGCCAGCAGGGCGGCGGCCAGGGCGGCCGAGCCCGCCGTCATCCGTGGCCCCGGCCGGCTCACCCGGCCCGGCCCGTCACCGCCCCTGCGATCCGGTCGATGATGTCGGCCCACCCCGCCTTGTCCACCGGCGGCAGGTCGAGGGGGGCCAGGAGCATGGCGCCGA
>DATGAX010000088.1:0-5362 GCA_035312965.1 Acidimicrobiales bacterium | reverse complement strand
CGCTACGCTCAACATCGCCGTCTCCTACACGCTCCACTACGTCAGCACCGGATTGACACTCACCAGCTGACGAGAGCAGACACCGAGGAGGGAATGTCGATGTCCCTCGCCAGAGCGGGTGCGCGAGGCTCGAAGGATGATCCTCGTTGATGCCGCGAACGTCGTTGGCTCTCGCCCCGACCGGTGGTGGAGAGACCGCCCGGGAGCAGGCCGCCAACTCGTTGAACGCGTCCGTGCAGCTACCGTCGGCGGCCGGGTGCCGGGACCGGTCATCGTGGTCTTGGAAGGGGCGGCGCGTGCCGGAGTCGAGGAGGGCGTGGTCGACGGGGTCGAGGTCGTCCACGCTCCCGGTTCCGGCGACGACATGCTGGTCGCGCTGCTCGAAAGGGAAAGCGACTCCGTCTTCGTCGTGACCGCGGATCGGGGACTTCGCCGCCGAGCAGAGAGTTACGGCGCCGATGTCATAGGCCCTACGTGGCTCCTCGACGTGCTCCAACCTTGAACGACCCTCATGCGCCGGCCGAGCCTTGAGGGCCACCGAGATCGCCGGGCGAAGGCTGGTTGACTTGAACCACACCGGCTGTGAGACTCCGGTGGGGGAGAAGTCGCGGTAAGGCAGACGAGACCGACACCTCGGACAAAGTTCGCGAGAGCCTGAAGGGGGAAAGATGGCCGGCGTGTCGGATGTCGTCATCGTCGGCGGAGGTATTGCAGGTGCTTCCCTGGCGTACGCCTTGGCCTCGCAGGGTCTGGGTGTGACCGTCCTGGAGGCCAGCCTCACTTTCGAGGACCGGGTGCGGGGCGAGAGCATGCAGGTCTGGGGAGTGAAGGAAGCCCGCCAGCTCGGTATCGAGAAGGAGCTGCTCGACGCGGGCGCGCACGTGGCTCCGGTCTGGAAGCAGTACGTGGAGGGCGTTGGCGAGGCGGGCGAGATCCCGATGTGCCTGATGGCCGAGGGGATACCGGGCTCGCTCAACATGCGCCATCCCGACGCGTGCCAGGCCCTGATCGACGCGGCGGCCAGGGCCGGAGCAGAGGTCATCCGCGGCGTGCGGGATGTCAAGCTCAATGCCGGCTCGCCAGTGAGTGTCACGTACACGGCTGCCGACGGCGGCGAGGTCAGGGCCCCGCTCGTGATCGGGGCAGATGGACGCAACTCGTCGGTGCGCCGGCAGACCGGCATCAGCCTGGAGCGCCAGGAACCCGTCAACTACATCGCCGGACTCTTGGTGGAAGGACTCGAGGGCATCCCGGACGACCACGATGTGCTGGTGGGTGAGGGCGACCTGTTCAGCCTTATGTTCCACCAGGGAGGAGGACGGGCCCGCCTCTACCTCTGCTCGGGGCTGTCCGGCCGGCACCGGTTCTCCGGCCCGGAGGGGACGAGGCGGTTTCTGGCGGCCTGGAAGCCGGATTGTTATCCGCTGGCCGACAAGGTGCAATCGGCTGTCGCCGCCGGCCCTTGTGCCACCTATCCAGGTGACGATACGTGGACTGATACGCCCTTCGCCGAAGGTGTCGTCCTGATCGGTGATGCGGCCGGTTACAACGATCCGGTGATCGGGCAGGGTCTGTCCATAGCCCTGAGGGATACTCGTATCGTTCGAGATCTGATCCTCGACGGGGCGCGCCGGATGGCCGACTTCGCCTCCTACGCCGAGGAGCGCCTGGAACGCATGCGTCGGCTGAGGTTGATCGCGGACGTGCTGGGCGCGACCGAGGCCGAGGACGCCGACAATCGCCAGGCTCGTCGTGCGTTCGTGGGGGAGAAGATGGCGGCCATGGACCCGGAGCTGTTCCCCCTGCTCGCGGGTAGCTTCGCCGGGCCGGAGACGGTCCCGGACGAGCTGTTCGACGGCTCCATCCTCGAACGCATCCGGAGCGCCCAGCTGCCGAGCTGACGTGGCCTCGGGGTCATGGTGCAACTCCTATCTTCACCGCGCCATTGGCGAGGTCGGCCGACCATTGCCTGAGGACCCATCGCACGACCAGGACCCAGAACCAACCTGTCGGCCCGTGTGTGGCGAAGCGGGACTCCCAGGTGATGTGGGTTCCGCCGCCCGGCCGCGGGAGCAATGTCACCTCGGAGTGGTAGTCGTCCAGCGGTTGGCCTGACAGCAGCTTGTAGCCGAAGTGGGTTGGAGCGTCGAACGTGACGACTTCCTCCCGGTTGCACTTGGCCGGTTTGGCCGGGTTGACACCGAGCACCCTGATGGCCCCCACTCCGTCGGGCGTCGGTCTCCCGTCCCGCTCGAGGCGGGCCAGCTTGTGGCGTGACCACGTGGGCCACGTCTCGACCGCGCTCAGTAGATGCCACACCGACTCGATCGGGGCGGGGGTGTCTGCCTCGGCTCGCACGAGATGGGCCACGGCCTTCTTCTCCTCTTTGGTGGGGTCAGCCCACGCCGGAGGACGGAGGGGCCGAAGCGGAACTTGAAGCTTGATGTAGTCGAATTGGGAGAATAGGACCCTGGCGGCGGGGCCGCGAGGATGCTTTCATCGTGCGCGTGATCTATCGGGGCGGGACGCGGAGGCCCCTGTTCATGTTGGTGGCGGATGACGACGAGGACGACTGGGAGTTCATCGCCAGCGCGCTCCGGGAAGTCGGAGGCAACAGGGTCGTCTTCGTCCACGACGGCCAGGAGCTGCTCGACTACCTGCGGCTCCGGGGTGCTCACGCCGCGAGCGCCGGCCGCCATCACCCCGACCTCGTGATCCTCGACCTGAAGATGCCGAGGATGGGGGGCGCGGAGGTGCTCGACGAGATCCGCGCCGACCCAGGGCTCGCCGGCCTTCCGGTCGTGGTCCTGACCACATCCACATCGGAGGACGAGCTCAACGACAGCTACGCCCGCGGTGCCAATTCGGTGATTTCGAAACCTTCGTCGTTCCGGGGATTGGTCGAAGTGCTGCGCGGCGTCCGCACTTATTGGGCGGACGTCGTGAGCCTGCCGACGCCGGGGATGACCGTCCTTGGATCAGCGGCGCCGCGATTTGCCCGCCCGGCGGACGGGAGAGGGCACCGGCCCGGCTTCCAGGCCTGAGGGACGCCAAGCACTTGCGGGTGCACGGCGCTGAGGACCGGGTCAGGCCAGGCCAAGGGGATTACCCCACCGCCGACGCCGCTGCCCGCGTTACCGGTGGACCGTCACTTCGAGCCCGACTTGGCTGATCCTGACCGCGCTCACCTTGTCGTCCGCCCTCTCGGCGGCAACGGCGCGGTCCACTCGTGCCTTGATGGCGACGGTGGGGCTGAGGAGCGTGACCGACCCTCCGTCCCCGCCCGCGCCGTTGACCTTCCAGCCGGCCGCACCGTTCCGGCGGGCGGCCTCGATGACCCGCCGGGCGTCGCCCCCGACCAGGTCCGGATGGAGAGCTATCTGGCCCCCGGTATTGAGGATCATGGCCGCCGCGAAGCCTGCCATGTCCCGCGTGGAGACGGAGTCCCGAGCCGCCACCGCCGCGGTGCGGAGGGTGTCCAACGCCTCGGCCCGCTGCGGCGTTGGGTGGTCGATCACGTGGCGATGGATGGCGGAGGAGTCGTGGGACCGTCCGACGAACACGAGCGAGAGCCGCGCCTCGAGGTCGGGCCAGGGCTCGAGGGTCGTGACGGTGGCTTCCGGGAAGGGATCGATTTCCAGGTAGTTGATCCCTCCGAAGGCGGAGCTCACCTGGTCCTGGACACCGCTCTCACCTCCCAGCACGACCGTCTCGAGACGGTGGGCCATCCTGGCTACGTCGAACGGCTCCCAGTGGCTTCCGCTCACCTCCAAGAGCGCACCCAGGACCGCCACCGCGACCGCGGCTGAAGTACCGCAGCCCGAGCCGGGCGGGACCCCCGCGCCCACCGACATATCCAGATCGAAGCCGACCGGAGGGGGGACAGCGTCGATGGCGGCTTCGATCAACGGGTGCCGCCGGTCGCGGCTCTCCCCGGGAGTCACCTGGTAGCGCTCGCCGGACGAAGCGACTTGCAGGAACACCCGGCCCCCGCCGCCGGACCGGGTCGTGATCCGGACCTCGACCCCCGGGGTGACGGCCAGGTTCAACACTCTTCCCGGGCCGCCGAACCACGTGTCGGTCCAGCCGCCGAGGTCGCAGATGCGTACGGGCGACGAGGCCTCGACCATCGCCGGCCTCCGGTCGGACGGGTCGTGATCACGGGGTGCGGCGTGGGGTGAAGCCGATGAGTCCACCGCGTCGAACTCTAGGGGCGACGATGCAGATGCCGTTTTGCCCGACCGCGTCAGACTTGGGGAGTGGACAGCGCGGCGTTCCTCCCACCGACCATCGGGTGGCTCGGCGACCGGGCCCGGACGGTGGATCAGAGATGCCTCCCTCGGGAGCTGGTCTTCCTCGAGGCGACCACGGTGGGGGAGTTGTGCGACGCCATCGCCAGCTTGGCCATACGCGGCGCCCCCGCCCTGGGGGCCGCCGGCGCCATGGGGATCGCGCTGGCCGCCCGCCGCGGCGAGGACCTCGATGCCGCCGCCCGCTCGAGAACCGGGACGCCGACGAGGTGACCCGGGATGTCCCGGCGGGCGTCGACGTCACCAACCCCGCCTTCGACGTGACACCGGCGCGGTCGGTCACCGCCATCATCACCGACGCCGGTGTGGCTTCCCGTCCCTACCGGAAGTCCTTGGCCGATCTCAGCGACAGGTGATCCTGGCGACGGCCACCGCGCCGGCGGACTCCGGATGCGACTCTTCGCACGGTGCGCCAGACTTTCGGTATGGACTCACCCAACGGCGGGGTCGTCGACTCCGATCAGCATCTCTACGAGCCGCGGGGCATGTGGGAGGATTATGCAGATCCGGCGGACCGCGACCTGGACCTGCGTCTGGTCGACGACGACCGGGGCTACACCTGGCTGGCCTGGGACGGGGGACGACTGAGCCTGGCCGACGTGCACCGGCCCGGCGACACCGGCTCGTGCGGAGCGCACCGGCGCCGCCTCCGGGCCGGGCAACCATCTGGGTACCGCTACGACGACGAGCTGCCCTCTCCCTACTGGGAGGTGGGCGCCCGGCTGGAATGGATGGATCGGGCCGGCCTGGCCTCCGCGGTTTGCTTCCCCAACTTCGGTCTTGTGTGGGAGCGGTCCCTGGAGGCGTCGCCGCGGGCGCAGACCGCCAACATGAGGGCGTGGAACCGCTATTGCACGGACGTGGCGACGGCCAGCCGGGGCAGGATCTTCCCGGTCGCCCACCTGACCCTGCGCGACAGGGAGTGGCTGGCCGCCGAGTTGGCCGCGCTCTCGTCCGCCGGCATCCGCATGGCCATGATCGCCCCCGGGCCCGTCGATGGCCGGGCCCTGTCGCACCCGGACCACGAGGAGATATGGGCCGCGTTCGTCGAT
>DATGAX010000087.1:0-5060 GCA_035312965.1 Acidimicrobiales bacterium | reverse complement strand
CATCGATCCGGCCGCCGTGGAGGACGTGGTGTTCGGCTGCGTCGACACCATCGGTCCCCAGGCCGGCGACATCGCCCGGACCTGCTGGCTGGCCGCCGGGCTCCCCGAGGAGGTGCCGGGCACCACCGTCGACCGCCAGTGCGGCTCCTCCCAGCAGGCCGTCCATTTCGCCGCCCAGGCCGTCCTGTCCGGGACGGCCGATGTCATCGTCGCCGGTGGCGTGCAGAACATGAGCGCCATCCCGATCAGCTCGGCCATGCTGGCCGGCCAGGCCTACGGGTTCGAGGATCCGTTCGGGGGCTCGGTGGGCTGGCAGAAGCGGTACGGCGACCAGGAGGTCTCCCAGTTCCGGTCGGCCGAGATGATCGCGGCCAAGTGGGATCTGTCCCGCGAGGACATGGAGGCCTTCGCCCTCGAGTCGCACCGTCGGGCGGCCACGGCCATCGACGAGGGTCGTTTCGAAATGCAGATCGTGCCGGTGGGGGAACTGAGCGTCGACGAGGGGCCTCGCCGGGACACCAGCCTCGAGAAGATGGCCAAGCTGCCCACCCTGATGGACGGGGGCCGCCTGACAGCCGCCGTATCGAGCCAGATCTCCGACGCGTCGGCGGCTCTGCTCATCGTCAACGAGCGGGGCCTGCGGGCTCACGGTCTGACCCCCCGCGGCCGGATCCACCACCTGAGCGTCCGGGCCGCCGACCCGGTGTGGATGCTGACCGCGCCCATCCCGGCCACCGAGTACGCCCTGGCCAAGGCGGGCATGACCATCGACGAGATCGACCTGGTGGAGATCAACGAAGCGTTCGCCTCGGTGGTCCTGGCCTGGCTGGCCGAGTCCAACGCCGACCCGGCCAAGGTCAACGTCAACGGCGGGGCCATCGCCCTCGGGCATCCCCTCGGAGCGACGGGAGCCCGTCTGATGACGACCCTGCTCGCCGAGCTGGAGCGCACCGGCGGCCGCTACGGGCTGCAGACGATGTGCGAGGGCGGCGGCCAGGCCAACGTGACGATCATCGAGCGACTGGGCTGACCGAACGGGTCTCCTGGCCCACCGGGTCTCCTGGCCCAATGGGTCTCCTGGCCCGCCCGGCTCTCCCGGCCCGCTACCCGGCCGGCTCGGCCAGACCACCCAACCGGCGCAGCGTGGCCTCGGCCTCGGCCACCATGCCCTCGACCAGCTCGGCCACCGTGGGCAGCTCCTCGATCAGGCCGGTCACCTGCCCGGTGGGCAGGATGCCGGCCTCCAGGCGCCCCTCGACCATGGTCGCCCGGGTCAGCATCGGGGCGTTGGCCGCCATCGCCACCTGGGCCCAGGTCAACTCGCCGTGGCGCTTCATGGCCATCCCCTCCCGGACCAGCCCCGAGAGGGAGGTGCCGGTGAGGCGGCGCAGGCGCAGGGCGTTGCCCACCGCCCGGGTCAGGACGAACGCCGAGGGCCCCGACGAGAGGCGGTCGACCAGCGGGGTGCGGATGACGCGTTGCGGGGCGCCGTCGATGGCCCGCGTGACCACCGTGTCGGTGAGGGCGGCGGCGAGATAGCGGGCCTTGACCTCTTCGGGGACCGTGCTCTCCTTGGTCATGAGGAAGCGGGTTCCCATGGCGACGCCGGCCGCACCCCACGCCAGGGCGGCCACCAGGCCCCGCCCGTCGTGGAACCCGCCGGCGGCGAGGACCGGCACGTCCACCATCGAGGTGACCCTGGGCAGGAGCAGGCTGGTGGGGATGAGGCCGGTGTGGCCGCCTCCTTCCCGGCCCTGGGCGATGACCGCGTCGACGCCCATGGCCACGACCTTCTCGGCGTGGCGGGGGGCGGCGATGGTGGGCATGCAGACCACGCCGGCGTCCTTGAGCCGGCCGATGAGCGCGGCGTTGGGCGCCTGGGCGAAGCTGGCCACCCGCACGCCCTCCGAGACGATCAGGGCGAGGAACCGGTCGATCTCGGCGTGGTCCGACCTCAGGTTGACCCCGAAGGGCTGGTCGGTGCGGTCCTTGACCTCGGCGATGGCCGAGCGCAGCTGGTCGTAGGTCATGGTGGCCGACGCGATGATGCCGAGACCCCCGGCGGAGGAGGTGGCGGCGGCCAGGCGGGCGCCGGCCACCCAGCCCATGCCGGTCTGGACGATCGGGTACCGGATACCGAGCAGGTCGGTGGCCGGCGTGCGCAGGCCGGCCGTCACGTCGAGAGGATCACGCAGGAGCCATGCCCGAACAGGCCCTGGTTGATGGTCAGCCCGACGCGGGCGCCTTCCACCTGGCGGGGCCCGGCCTGGCCCCTCAGCTGCCACGCCACCTCGCACACCTGGGCGATGGCCTGGGCCGGCACCGCCTCGCCGAAGCAGGCCAGGCCCCCCGACGGGTTGACCGGGACCCGGCCGCCGATGGTGGTGACGCCTTCGTGGAGCAGCTTCTCGGCCTGGCCCGGGGCGCACAGTCCGATGTCCTCGTACCAATCCAGCTCGAGGGCGGTGGACAGGTCGTACACCTCGGCCAGCGACAGGTCGTCGGGGCCGAGGCCGGCCTCCTCGTAGGCGGCGGCGGCGATCGACGGGCGGAAGCCGGGGTCGGGCGGGCTGACGGCCGCGGCCGAGTCGGTGGCGATGTCCGGCAGGTCGACGGCCGTGTTGGGGAAGCGCGGGGAGACAGTGGATACGGCCCGGATGCGCACGCCGGCCCGCCCCAGCTGGGCCGCCTTGGCCGCCGAGGCCAGCACGACGGCGGCCCCGCCGTCGGAGGTGGCGCAGATGTCGAGCAGCCGTAGGGGATCGGCGACCACGGGCGACGCCATGACGTCCTCCGCCTTGACTTCCCCCCGGTAGCGGGCGTTGGGGTTGTGCAGGCCGTGGCGGGCGTTCTTTACCTTGACCATGGCGAAGTCGGACGGCCCGGCCCCGTAGAGGTCCATCCGGCGGCGGGCGTACATGCCGAAGAAAGCCGGGTTGGTCGCCCCGATCAGGCGGAAGCGCAACCAGTCCGG
This sequence comes from Acidimicrobiales bacterium, assembly GCA_035312965.1. GTDB lineage: Bacteria > Actinomycetota > Acidimicrobiia > Acidimicrobiales > Palsa-688 > JAKCDU01. Next base: position 2,086 of record DATGAX010000087.1, on the reverse strand, counting down.
GTCGTCCCAACGCTCGCCGGCGTTGGGGGCCAGGAAGCCCTTGGGAGTGGTGTCGGCCCCCACGACGAGAGCGAGGTCGCACAGCCCGGCCAGGATCCGGGTGCGGGCCGCCTCGATGGCGGCCGACCCCGAGGCGCACGCCGCATAGCAGGTGGCGATGCGGGCCCCGTTCCATCCGAGGGCGCGGGCCAGGGTGGACCCGGCGACGTAGCCGGCGTAGCCGTTGCGAACGGTCTCTCCCCCGACCATGAACTGGATGTCGTTCCAGTCGACGCCGGCGTCGTCGAGGGCGGCGCGGGCGGCGGCGACCCCGTAGCCGACGAAGTTGCGACCCCACTTGCCCCACGGGTGCATGCCCACCCCGATGACTGAAACGTCGTCGCGTTCGCTCACGGCAGAGGCCTCCACTTCCATACCAGGGCCCCCGACGGGTCGAGGGGCTCGACGACCAGCTCGACCGGTGAGCCCACCTGGAGGTCGGCCACCCCGTAGCCGGAGGCCACCTGACCGAGGATGACGATGCGCTCCTCCTCGAGCTCCACCGCGGCGATGGCGAACGGCTCGAACGGGTCGCTCATGGGCACGAACGGAGCCGGCGGCTTGTACTGCGCGTCGGTGTAGCTCCACACCCGGCCCCGCCGGGACAGCTCCACGGGCTCCATGATCATGGACCGGCAGGACGGGTTGGGGCACCATTCGCCCGTCGGCGGGAACTGGTAGGTGCCGCAGTCCGGGCACCGGCGCCCGATGAGCGCGGGGGAGTCGCCGGTGGTGAACCAGCCCTCGATGACGGGCTCGGCGGTGGTCACTTGGCCTCCTCTGGTAACTCGGTGAACCTCTGGCCGGTCGGGTCGATCACGTCCCGTATGAGCCGCAGCTCGTCCGCGGTCGGTGCCCGCGTGACGTCCACCCGGTCGGCCTGGTCGAAACCGAACCCGGTGGCGGCCACGACGTCGTCCACCGACACGCCGGGATGGACGCTGACCAATCGCATGCGATGGTCCACCCCGCCGAAGTCGAATACGCACAGGTTGGTCACCACCCGGCGCAGATCGAAGTGCTCGAGCGCGGCAGGCCCGGCCGCCCGAGCCCGGTCCCAACCGACGCCGGTGACGACGTCCACCTTCTCTACGAACACCCGGGGAGAGTGGTTGGAGATCCAGTAGCTGGTGGAATGGTTGACGGTGTTGCCGGGCGCGCCACGGAAGCCGATCAGCTGCGTCTTGGGCGCGGCGTAGTCGGGGCCGATGGCGGCGAAGTTCTGGTTGCCGAAGGCGTCGATCTGGGTGGCCCCCATCACGACGTGGCGCCGCCCGGACCAGACGACGTCGAACATCGAACGGTACGGGTTGTAGTACTCGACCACCCGGCCGGACGGCCAGGCGAATGCTTCGTCGCCGGCCACGAGCGCGGCCTCGCCGTCGGTGGCCATCAGGTCGGGCTCGAACGTGGCCCGGGCCAGGCGGCCGGCGATCATCGGGATGGTGCCGATCGGGTTGGCGACGATCTCGCCGTCGCCCCGGAACACCTCGGCCAGGGCTACGACGCAGATGTCGGCCCTCGTGGCCGAGCCCCTCATTACGCCACCGCTCACGACGCCACCGCCACGTGGGTCTGGAAGAAGTCGGACCACGCCTCAGGGGAACGGGCCGCGGCGGCGTAGGCCCTCTGGAGGTCCTCGTCGCGGTCGTAGTCAGGGACGCAGGAGGTGAACCACGCCCCTCCCGGGCTCTCCACCACCCCGTCGACCATCATGCGGGCCACCCGGAGGCGCAGCTCGGTACCGGCTTCCTCGACCAGCGCCTCGGTCGGCACGACGCGCTCCACGGATATGAACCGCCGGCGGGCGGCGGCCCGGAGGAACAGGTCGTCGAAGTACAGGTCCGGTCCGAGGAAGGCGGCGTTGCCCCGCTCGTCGGCCCGGTTGAGGTGGCAGATGACCGCGTCCAGCTCCAACGCCGGGACGGCGACCAGCTCCAGCCCGTCCTCGAAGGGGGAGCGGACGGTGCGCAGGAGGGGGTTGAGCGTCATCAGGTCGCTGCCCAGCCCCACGCGGGTGGGCAGGAACGGCACCCGCCAGGCGGCC
>DATGAX010000086.1:0-2215 GCA_035312965.1 Acidimicrobiales bacterium | reverse complement strand
CCGTCAACATCACCCAACCCATGCAAATACTCGGCCTGGCCGACATCGGCCACCTCACCGTCACCGGACACGGCAGCGCCGCCGCCGAAGAAGGCGTCAACGCTCCCAACCAGGCCGCGCCATGAACCGGGCCCGCACCCTGGCCACAGGCGCCGCCGCCCTCCTCCTCCTCTCCGCCCTGGCCGCCGGGATCCCGTGGGCGCTGGCCCGTTTCGTCGGCTGGCCCCTCCCGCACCGCCTACCCACCTGGATTCAGTTCACCACGGCACTGTCCCAGCACGGAATCCCCGACGACACCCTGATCAAAGCCCTCACCTGCGTGGTCTGGATCGCCTGGGCCGTCCTCGTCATGTCCCTCGCCGTAGAGGGAAGCGCGGTCATCCGCGGCGGAACCGCCCGACGCGTCAGCATCGCCGGGCCCCTCCAGCCCGCGGTCGGCCAGCTCCTCGCCGCCATCGCCATCGCCGCCCTATCCCTGTCACCGCGCACCAACCCGACACCGACCCGACCGCTCGCCGCCTCGATCCCGGCCCTGCGACCCCCGGTACCGGCCGCCGCCCTCGCCGCCGCAAACCTCGCCAGTTCGCCCCTCGCCACCGGCGGCCAGACGCCCTCGGCGGCAACGAGCCCGTCCGATCCAGCGGCAAGGACCTACGAGGTGCAGCGCAACGACACCCTATGGGGCATCGCCGAACGACAACTCGGAGACCCAATGCGCTGGCGCGACATCTACAACCTCAACCACGGCCGGCCCCAACCCGACGGCGCCACCCTCACCGACCCGCACTGGATCCACCAAGGCTGGACGCTCCTCCTACCCGCCGCCCCGACCTCGACGCCCGCGGCAGCACCGCCGACCCCTGCCCCCCAAACCGCGGGCCGGCCGGAACTGCCGGCTACGGAACCAGCTCTCGAACCCACCACCCTGGCCCCCTCGGCCGCCGCGCCGACCAGTACTCCCACTTCCACGCCTGACAATCCGTCGAACCCGGCGTCCGCGCCCGCTCCTAGCCGGCCGGCCGGCCCGGAAAGCCCATCGGAGCCGGCCGCCCACCGATATTCGACGGGCATCGTGACGCTCCCTTCCGGATCGGTCGTGGCCGCCTCGTTCGCCACCGGAGTCCTCGCCACTATCACGGTCGGCCGGCTACGCCGCCGCCACGGCTACCAGCCCGCCCCACCCCAGCCCGGCCGCACGCTCGCCACAGCACCGCTAGGACCCACCCTCCGGCGCCTCTCCGCCGCCCTGGCCGGCCCTGACGGCGAACCTGACAGCCCCGCGGACGACCCGACCCCGCCCAGCGACGATAGACGCCGAGTCAATCCAGATCTCGTAGAGATCGGCGAACATGACGGCACTGCCATCACCGCCCAGCTCACCAGCCTGTCCGGTAGCGCCCTGTGCGGCGCGGCCGCAGACCAGATCGCCCGGGCCTGGATCGCCGCCCTGCTCACCCGAGCCGGACCACTCGCCGCCGAGATCACGGCCACCGCCGAAACCATCGGAAGACTGTTCGGATCCGGCCCCGAAGCATCCGGCATCACCACAGTGCCCGACGCCGCTCAGCTGATCCGCACCCTCGAAACCGAAGTTGTCACCCGCACCCGCCTACTCGACACCGGGGACGCCGTCGACGCCGCCAACTACCGGCAAGCCAACCCAGCCGAACCACTCCCCGGCCTGCTATTCGTCTTCGACGCACCCACCGCCGAGGATGCTCCACGGCTGAAGCACACCATCAAGCTCGCACCCCGGCTCGGTATCACCATCCTCTTTCTAGGCTTCACCAACGCAGCCGCCACCCGGCTGCACCTCGAGGACCGCACCGTCGCCGGTGTGGATCCTGCCGGCAAGTTGGCCTGGCTCGAAGGAGCCCGACTGTTCGCACTGACCGCCGCGGAGGGGGCGGACATCCTCCGAGCCTTGACCGACGCCGAGTATCGGCCCACCAGCGAAGAAGACCCAGAGTGGACCGAAACCATCGAACGGATGGAACACCCGCCCCCGACGGCCGAACCGTGGCCCATCGACGCCACCCGTACGCAAACCCCCGAAATCGAACGACCCATCAGCGTCCAGGCTCTCGGCCCTTTGACCATCACCGTCATGGGCAACACCATCAACCGCGGTCTGCGCAGCGTGGCCAAAGAACTGCTCGTCTACTACCTGCTCCGCCCCGAAGGAGCCACCGTCGAACAAGCAGTGGACCACCTC
>DATGAX010000085.1:0-2106 GCA_035312965.1 Acidimicrobiales bacterium | reverse complement strand
TTCGTCGGCATCGGCCTGTACCGCTACTGGCGGGGACGGACCGCCCACTGAGATGGAAGATTTCTCGTCCGGCCGGGGCGCCTTGGATGGAGAGAACGTGAGGGAGCGTCAATGTGGCCGCTGCCAGCTCACCTTTCCCGGCGATCCGGACCTTCATCCCTCGGCGCAGCTGGGATGGTGGCTGTGCCCGCCATGCCATGAGGCCCTGCTCGGCCATCAGCCTCGGGGCCGCGGTTAACCAGGGCCTGGCGGCGGCTCCTTCCTGGGTCGGCCGCTTCCGGAGCCGGTTGAACAGCCGCCCGAGCCCGCTCCTCGCCTTGTCGACGGCCGGCCCGAGCTGCTTAGCTACTCAAAACCCCCGGTAGGCCTGGAGTGAACCGGCTGACCGGTGGTCTGGGGTCGTCGATGGCCATTTTCAGGCTTCGTTGGGGTGGCGGAGTCGCCTGTCGTGGGCCCCTGGGTGTCCCGAGAGCGGGATGGTGGGCGTTGGAGGCGTGACGGCCGGGGCCACCGGTCGGTGGCCTGGTCGTCGCGGGGCGATCGGGTGTCAGCGGGTTGGTGCCGGAAGGGCTCGGAGTCGGGCCAGGGTTCGGAGGAAGCGGGCCAGGTGGGGGTAGGTGGCGGGCAGCTTGATGGTGAGGCGTCGAGCGGTCCGGACCACCATGGCGGGCACGACCAGGTAGCGGTAGCGGAGGCGTTTGGCTCGCAGGTCGCCGTTGTCTCTTCCGGCGGCGAGTCCGCCCAGTTGTTGGAGCCAGCAGCAGAGGTTGTGGCCGAGGCAGACGAGCAGCAGCCAGGCCCAGTTGGCCATGAAGTCGTGCTTGCGGAGGGCGTGAAGGCCGAAGTTCGCTTTGAGTTCCCGCATGCCGGCCTCGACCTGGGCCTTGTGGCGGTGTTCGGACTCGAGCTCGGGGGCGGAGCGCTGGTGGTCGTTGGTGACCAGGACCCAGTGGTGGTAGGCGCCGCCGTCGAGCGTGGCCTGCTCGCCGACGTCGATGGGGATGCGCTTGACGATGTAGCGGCGGAAGCGGCGCCCGTCGCGCAGGCGGTAGCCGAACTCGGCGACCTCGCCGCGGTCCTTGTCCAGGCACGGTTCCCAGCACTCGTCGGGAATGGCCCGGCACGCTGCGGTGATGGCCGGGACGAGCGGCACCCCGCACAGGTAGGTCACGCCCGACCGCTCCAGCTGGTCGAACATCGGGCCGCTGTAGAACCCCGAGTCGAAACGGGCCCGCACCGCGACGCCGGCCGGGACCCGCCGCAGCGTCTCGGTCAGGAACGTCTTCATGCCGGTCGACGCCCCGGCTTTGCCGCGCCGGAGCCGGGCGTGGACCGCCGCTCCCGAGGCGGCATCGAAGCACAGCAGCGGGTGGAGGGCATAGCCCTTCTTGTAGGTGCGGTCCGCGCCCTGACGGCGTTTCGAGCGGCTGAAGACGTAGGTGGAGTCGAAGTCGAGGGTCACCCCGGTCACCCCCGCAGCCTCGAAGGCGTTGCGTTGCACCTGGACCAGTGCCTTCTCGAGCTGGCGGATGTGGCCCAGGCTGAACCGGCGCAGCCACGTGCCCGCCGTCTGCGGTGCGGGCACAGCGAAGCCCCGGAGGAGCTCCTGGGCGGCGTCGCCCCTGGCCGTCACCAGGTCGTCCAGGCAGCGCGCCCCCAACGCGATCGACTCCGCCGTCGCGACCACGAACTGCGCTTCGGACAACCCACGGGCCCGGCTCTTGAGATGCACGTGCTCACCGACCGCCTCTTCGAGGCCGACCACCCGCACCGTCTCCCGCAGCAACTCCGCCCCGCCATAGGCGCTCAGCGCCCGCGTTGTCGTACCCATCAGGACCCGCTGCCGACCGTCTACGCTCACTTGCGAGGTGCCTCCTGTGCCCGGGGAATCGATGCCTTCGACAGCTCGATCCTCCCTGGTCAGGAGGCACTTTCCGCGGACCCCCGCCCGGATCAGCCAGTTACCGGGGGTTTTGAGTAGCTAAACGACCGTTGGAGATGGCTCCGCATCCTGACCTCGGCATGCAGGTGGCCGGGTTGCTGAGGCTCTCGAGGAGTTCACCTGCCTCGGTTGGATCGCCATCTCGGGTGATGGCCTCCTGCGCG
>DATGAX010000084.1:0-4980 GCA_035312965.1 Acidimicrobiales bacterium | reverse complement strand
TCGAGCACCTCGGACCCCTTGCCGGACGCCCCGAAGTGGTCGATCGACACCGAATCGTCGGCCCACTTGGCCCAGCCGAAGGAGGTGGCCGCCTCCACCGCCAGCACGGGCGCCCCCGGCCCGAGGACCGAATCCTGGTAGTCGTCGTCCTGCTCGTCGAAGAGGTCCCAGCTCGGCATGGAGACGACCCGGGCCACGATGCCCTGCTCGTCGAGGAGCTGCGCCGCGCCCAGGCACACCGTGACCTCCGAGCCGGTGCCGATCAGCACGACGTCCGGCTCTTCGCTGCCTTCCAGGAGCACGTAGGCGCCCCGTTCGAGGTTGACCCCGATCTCGGCCGTACCTTCCAGGACCGGCAGGTCCTGCCGGCTCAGGATCAGCGCGGTGGGCCCCTCCCGCTCCATGGCCACCCGGAGGGCCTGGGCCGTCTCGTTGGCGTCGGCCGGCCGGATCACCCGCAGGCCGGGTACGGCCCGCACGGAGGCCAGGTGCTCGACCGGTTGGTGCGTGGGGCCGTCCTCGCCCAGGCCGACCGAGTCGTGGGTCCAGAAGTGGATGACCTTCGCCTGGGACAGGGCGGCCAGGCGGACGGACCCTCGCATGTAGTCGCTGAAGGTGAAAAAGGTCCCGCCCACCGGTATCACCGCCCCGTGGAGGGCCATCCCGTTCATGGCTCCGGCCATGCCGTGCTCGCGCACTCCGAAGGCGAAGGCGCGGCCCTCGGGGTGGTCGGCGCCCTGCAGGGGCTCCCCGTCCAGCTTGGTGCCGGTGTTGCCCGTCAGGTCGGCCCCGCCGGCCACGACGGCGGGGAAGTCGGCGGCCACCGCGTTGAGGGCCGCCTTGGCCGCGTTGCGGGTGGCCACCGAGTCGCCCGGCTTCCAGACCGGCAGGCGGTCCGCCCAGCCCGCCTTTCCCTGGCCCGACCAGGCCAGGTCCCAGGCGGCGCGGTCGCCGGTGTAGGCCTCGAGCCGGCGGCCCCATTCGGCCCGCCCGGTGCCACCCCGGCGCCCCGCCTGGCGGTACAGCTCGAGGATCTCGTCGGGAACCCAGAACTCCTCGTCCGGCGGGAGCCCGAGTATCTCCTTCGTGGCCCGCACCTCGTCGGCGCCGAGGGGCGAGCCGTGCGCCTTCGGGCTGTCGGTGAGATTGGGGGCCGGGTAGCCGATGTGGCTGCGCAGGATGAGGAGGCTGGGCCGGTCCTCCACCGCCATCGCCCGGCGGATCCCGGCCTCGAGGGCGTCGGTGTCGTTGGCCACCTCGCCCAGGTGCTCGACGTGCCACCCGTAGCCTTCGAAGCGCCGCCCGGCGTCGTCGTCGAGGGCGATCTCGGTGGGACCGTCGATGGTGATGTGGTTGTCGTCGTAGACGTACACCAGGCGGCCCAGGCGCAGGTGCCCGGCCAGCGAAGCCGCCTCGTGGCTGATGCCTTCCATCAGATCGCCGTCGCTGCAGATGACGAAGGTGCGGTGGTCGCAGAGCTCCGGGCCGAAGCGGGCCCGCAGCATGCGCTCCGCCGCTCCCAGCCCCACGCCGTTGGCGAACCCCTGGCCGAGGGGCCCCGTCGTCACCTCGATGCCCGGGATGTCGTGGACCTCGGGGTGCCCCGGCGTGCGGCTGTGGAGGTGGCGGAACGCTTCGAGGTCCTCGATCTCCAGGCCGTAACCGGTCAGGTACAGCATCGAGTACAAGAGGATGCAGGCGTGACCGCACGAGAGGACGAAGCGGTCCCGGTCGGGCCAGTCCGGCGCCGACGCGTCGTACCGCATGATCCGCGTCCACAGCACGTGGGCCAGCGGGGCCAGCGCCATGGCGGTGCCCGGATGGCCCGAGTTGGCCCGCTGCGGGGCGTCCATGGAGAGGCCCCTGATCACGTTGATCCCCAGCTGCTCCAGGTCGCGCTCCGTCATGCTCGCCACCCTACCCATGGTCCGCTGCGGCCCAGGGCCCGAAGGCCCGGATCGGGTCAGGCGGGCGGGAGCAGGGCCAGCGGGACGACGGTCGCCGGCCCGTCGGGCAGGAGGCGGCAGTGCGCCTCGATGGTGCCGTACGTCTGGTACTCGAGCTCGCCCCTCACCAACCGGTACGTGAACTTGCCCGGCTCCACCTGGAACGGCGAAACGTTGCGGGCCACCTGCTCACCGGACTCGTCGCGGAAGACCACCTCGAGGACGCCCTGCCCCTCCTCGTCGGCGCGGCACCTCACCAGCACGATGAGATGCGGGGTGACGGCCACAGGAGGCTCGCCGGGCGCCGGCAGAGAGAACATGATCCCGGTCAGGTCGATGCGCGTCGACGGTCCCGGCACGGGGCGCAGATCGATGTTCTCGGCGAACAGGGCGGAGATGATGTCCATGGACGGGCCTCGGTAGGGGGAGGGGTGGGGGGGAGGAGGAGAGAAGGAGGGCGGCTAGGCGGCGCGCCGGGCGTCGGCCGCCAGGCGGGGTTCCATGTGGCGCACCGTCAGCCAGCGCAGCCGGCGGGCCGCGGCCACGAACCACCACCCGGGATCGATCTCGCGGCGGGCGAACGAGAGCCGGGCCGAGGTGGGGGCGGCGTGGTGGTTGCTGTGCAGGCCCTCGCCCGCGGTCAGCCAGGCCAGCCACTGGGAATTGGTGGCCAGCCCCTCGAAGGGGCGGCGCCCGTAGGTGTGGCCGACCGCGTTGACCGCGGAATTGAGGCCCAGATAGGTGACCGTGTGCACGGCGGCCGCGATGGCGGTCATCTCCCAGTTCATCCCGAAGGCGAAGTAGAGGCCGGCGACGCCCAGGCCGAGGCCGAGCAGAGCGTGGTCGAAGAGGACCCGGTCCCACCGGTCGGGCGGGAGGTCCTTGGCGTACTTCTCCACCGTGGTGCCGTCTCGGGCCGCCTTGCGGTACAGCACCACGTTCCCCACCTGGACGCGGGCGAATCCGTCGATGGCGGGGGAGTGGGGGTCGCCCGCCACATCGGTGAAGGCGTGATGGCGCCGGTGCACCCCGACCCACTGGCGGGGCCGGATCCCGGTGCTGATCCACACGATGAAGCGGCAGGCGAAGCGCAGCCCCGGCGACATGGTGATGGCACGGTGCGAAAGGGTCCGGTGGAGGAAGACGGTGGTGAACAGTATCCCGATCTGGCAGGTAGCCAGCCCTACCGCCACCGCCACGATGATGTTGGTCACGCTGCGCGAACCTACCCGACAGGGAGGCTCGCTATCTTCGGCGGTTCATGATGCCGCAAGGGCGGGCCGCGTGGGCGGTCCTGATCAGCACCGCCGCCCTGTCGCTGGCCGCGGCGCGCCCCCCGGCGGCCGCCGAGGCCCCGGTCGCCGCGGTGGGGCTACCGCCGACCCCGTTGCTCTCCGTCCGGCGCGACCCGTCCTGGGTGGAGGACCGCCTGGTCGGCCAGCAGTTCCCGGTCCGTATGGCCGCCGCGGTGGCCGGCCAGGTCGGCGCTCCGGCCGGCTCGCCGGGTTGCGTCGTCGTGGCCCAGAACGGCCAGGTCCTCTACGCCGTCGATGCCGACGCCGAGCTCCTGCCCGCTTCGAACATCAAGCTGCTCACCGCCACCGCCGTGCTCGACCAGCTCGGCCCCGCCTTCCGGTACGCCACCGCGGTGGAGGCGTCGGAGGCGCCGCGGGGTGGGGCCGTCGAAGGCAACCTGTACCTCGTCGGGGGCGGCGATCCCTTCCTGATGACGGCGGCGTACAACGCGTCGACCTTCTACCCGGAGCCGGACTACACGTCGCTGGACCAGCTGGCCCGGGCCGTGCGGGCGGCCGGGGTCCGGCGGGTGGCCGGGTCGGTGGTCGGGGTGTCGTCGCGTTACGACTCGCTGATCGGCGTCCCCACCTGGTCACCCGAGTACCTGGCCGAGGGCGACGTCGGCCCCCTGAGCGCGCTGGAAGTCGATGACGGCGCCTCACCGCCGCCGCCCCCGCCGCCTCCCTCCACCTCCACCACCACCCCCACGTCCTCCACCACCATCCCCCCGTCGTCGCCCTCCGAGGCGCCGCCCCGGCCCCGCACGTTCGCCCCCACCGCCAGTGCCGCCGCCCTCTTCGCCGCCCGGCTGCGCGCCGCCGGGGTCTCCGTCGGGGGCGGATCCGGCACGGGTTTCGCCCCCTACGCGCCGGTCGTGGTGGCGTCGGTGCAGAGCCCGCCCCTCGCCGCCGAGGTGGAGCAGATGCTGCGGGTGTCCGACGACACCGCGGCGGAGCTCTTCACCAAGGAGCTCGGGCGCCACGCCACGGGAGTCGGCTCGACCAGCGCCGGCACTGCGGCGATCCTCCAGGGCCTGGCCAAGGACGGGCTGGTCGTTTCCCGAGCGGTCATGCGCGACGGGTCGGGATTGGATCGGGGCGACCGGGCCACATGCGGCCTCCTGGTGGCAGTGCTCGAGAGGGCCGGGCCGTCCGGCGTCATCGCCGCCGGGCTGCCGGTGGCCGGCCGGTCCGGGACCTTGAGCGAACGGTTCAAGGGCACCCCGGCAGCCGGCCGGCTCCGGGGCAAGACCGGGACGCTGGTCGACGTGGCCGCCCTCTCCGGGTTCGTGGTGCCCGCCTCGGCGCCGACACCGGAGCTGGCCGCACCGGTGTACTACTCGATCATCGTCAACGGCATGCCCAGCCGCCTCTCGGCCTCCGTCGTGGACCGCATCGCCACCGCCGTCGCCTCCTACCCGGACGCCGTCCCGCTGTCCGTGGTCGGGCCCCGGTCATGAGGCGGTACCTGCCGATCTTCCCCCTGAGCAGCCCGGTGCTGCCCACCCAGGTGCTTCCCCTGCACGTGTTCGAGGACCGCTACCGGGTTCTCATGGAAACCCTCACCGGTGCCGGGTCCACGGCGGAGATGGGCGTCGTGTTGATAGAGCGGGGCAGCGAGGTCGGCGGAGGTGACGTCCGGGTCGGGGTCGGCACGGTCCTCCACCTGATCGAGTCCGAACAGCTCCCCGACGGCCGCTGGGTCGCCATCTTCGTCGGGAGCCACCGCTTTCGCGTCG
>DATGAX010000083.1:0-2329 GCA_035312965.1 Acidimicrobiales bacterium | reverse complement strand
CTGCGGTATGAATGCGGCATAGTTCCTGACGCAACCACTTCCGCCGACACGGAAATGGCGTCTGACCAGGAGTTTTTCAGTGGGGCTAGGTGGAATCGAACCACCGACCTCAGCATTATCAGTGCTGCGCTCTAACCGGCTGAGCTATAGCCCCGTGTCCCGCACGGAGACGTCGAGATTACACGACCGCCTTGACGCCGGGACCGCCCCGGACCGGCCGACGACAAACATGACAAGCGTTCGCGGCGAAGGAACGCTTGTCGTCGGCCACGGTTCGAAAGGGGCAGAAACCTGACACGCGTTCGGGGGAAGGGCGAACGGTTGTCATGTTTGTCGCCCCGGCCACCTGGCTACACCCGCCAGAAGGCCTCCAGGCGCCGGTTGATCGCCGCCGGGTCGAAGTAGTCCGGGTCCAGGGAGTCGCCCACCCAGGCCACGGCGTCCTCATGGTCGAGGTCGGACGGGTTGGCCAAGGCGCCGAGGAGGGCGGCATAGCCCGACGAGCCGCCGCTGTCCTCGGGCGGCGCCGCCCGGGCGCCGTCGAGCACGGCGACGGGGGCGACCGAGCCGTCGTAGGGGACGACGGACAACACCTCGACCAGGTGCTCCCACCCGTCGCCCATGTCGTAGGTGTAGTGCAGGACGGAGTCGGGCGGAGCCACGTCGCCCAGCACCATCGACGCGTCGTCGTCCGAGTCGTAGTACTCCTCCCCGATGAGCCACTCGTAGAGGTGGCGGTCCTCCCATCCCATGGCGACCTGGAGGATCGAATGCAGGACGTTGAGCGGGACGGGGCTGGGTACCCGCAGCCGGCGCCATACGGGCGGGGAGACGTCCAGCAGCGTCACCCGCAGCTCGTGGACGGTGAAGGAAGGGGGCGCAGCAGTGATGGAAAGGAAGCTACGCGACTACGCGACCAGGGCCGACACCCGGGGCGGTGACCCCGGGCGCCATGCCCTCCCCCGGCTCGGCCTACTCGCTCGGGAAGCTCTCGAGATGCACCCGCACCCCGCCCACGACGTCGGCTATGAGGTTGTAGATCAGGGCGGCCAGCACGGTGGCCAGGATCCCGGCGACGGCGATGACCGTCCCCACCGCCCCGGTGTACAGGGCCACCTCACCGGGATGGAGCTTGAACGACTTGAGGCTGAAGAGGGTGCGGATGGACTTCTCGATCGAGGGCAGGCTGCCGAAGGCGTCGGCGAAGAGCCACAGGAGGACGGACGCGAAGACCACCGCAGCCAGAACGACCACCCAGAACACGACGGCCACCCGGATCACGGTGAGGACGTCGACGTGGCGGACGGTGGCCCGGGTCCGCACCGGGGCCGGCCGGGTCCGCCGCCACCGCCGTCGGCTGATGGCCACGTCGGGCACCCCGAGGCTGGCGGCCAGGGCGGCGGGGTCGATGCCCGGTTCGGTTGGCCTGTCGGCGGGCAGGATCTCCGGCCCGGCAGGGCTGGTCGGGCCCCAGGGCAGGGGCAGGGCCGCTTCCTCGGGGGGTGCCGCCGGAGCGGCCGCCCCGGCGCCCGTCGCAGCGGTCTGCTCGCCGGGCAAGTCTCCCACCCAGGCCAGCCCGGCGTTGACCCCGCCGGTGCGGACCATCGGCCGGCGCCGGCCGGCCCGGTCCGAGGGGATCAGTCGTCGCTTGCCATCCCCGGAGGTGTCCCGCTCGACCCGGCTGGCCACCTCGCTCTGGATGCGGCGCAGGAAGGAGCCGACCGCCCACCTTTCGGAGGTCGCCCCGCCGGCGGTCGGCTTGGGGGCGGGCTTGGGGGCCGGCTTCGGTGCCGGGGCGGGGGTCGGTCGGGCTTCGACCGGCTGGCGCACGGCGCGGAGCGACCCGTATTCGGCGGGGACGGGAGAGCCCCATCCCTCGTCCGCGTCCGGGCCGGCCCGGTCATCCGGCTCGTAAGCCGGCCGACCGGGCAGATCCGCCATCAGGGGGTCTCTTCCACCGCAAGCACCGGTGCCACCGAGGCCACCACCTGACCGGGATCGAGCGTCATCACCCGCACACCGGTGGCGTCGCGCCCCTGGCTGGTGATCTGTCTGACGGGCATGCGTACGAACACTCCTGACGAGGAGGTCACCAGGATCTCGTCCTCCAAGCCCACCATGAAAGCCGAAACGACGCGACCTCTGGCTGCAGTGAGCTTTATACCCTTCACTCCTATCCCCCCACGCCCCTGGCGGTGGAAGTGCTGCAGCTGCGTCCGCTTGCCGAATCCGGCCTCGGTCACGATGAGAATCGAGGTCTCGTCCCGGGCCGGGTCGACCGACACGACCTCATCGCCCCGGCGCAGGGCCATGCCCCGCACGCCGGCGG
>DATGAX010000082.1:0-9489 GCA_035312965.1 Acidimicrobiales bacterium | reverse complement strand
TCGCCGGCCCGGGCGGCCAGGGCGGCGGCCGTCACGACGGCGGTCGTGAGCGGCGGCCCGGTGACCGATCCCGAGGCGTCGACGAGCAGGACCGCGGCCCGGCCGGGCCTCTGCCAGCCCCGCCAGCGCAGGTCCTCGGCCCGCAGCTCGGGGTGCTCGCCCAGGCGGTCGAGGGTGGCGTCCAGGTCCAGATCCGTCCCCACCTCGCGTACCGGGCCCAGCCGGGCCGAGCCGCCGGGCCGCGCCGGGCCGGGGCGGCGGGCGGCGGGGATGACGAGGCCGGCCGCGATGCGCCGGGCCCGCTCTCTCAGGGCGGGGTCGGTGGCGCGGGTCAGATCGACCAGGAGCGAGACGCCCTCGTCGAGATCCTCCTGCAGGGCCCCGGCCAGGGCCGCCTCGTCCAGGGCGCCGACCTGGGGCGACACGTCGTTCATGCGCTCGTGGCGGCCCTGCATCTCGTCCCGGCTGAGAGTGCGACGGCCCTGCTGGCGCAGCAGCTCGTCGACCTCCGCCGGATCGGTCAGGGGTGGTGGTTGCCGGTGACGGTCCGGGCCTCCGCCGGCGGGGGGCGGCCCGGACCGCTCGCTTTTCCCTCGGGCTCGGAGGGTCGGGCCCCGGCGGCGGCCCAGATCTCGGCGACTATCTCCTCGGGCGTGCGCCCGGTCCCTTCGCGCACGGTCACCCGCCCCGACAGCGCGGTGATGGCGGCGTCGAGGCCGACGTCGTCGTGCCGGCCGCGCAGGCCGGCCAGCTCGCCGGCCACGGCGACGACGTCGATGGCGCCCCGCACCGACGAGCCGATGCGCAGGTCCGGGTGGGTGCGGGTCAGGCGGACGGCGCGCACCGCCTGCTCGACCAGGCGCTCCGGGCCGGGCGCCACCCGGGCCACGATCAACTGCTCCTCCGACTCGCTCTGGTATCCGACCGCGACCCGGCAGGTGCGGTCGTACAAGGCGGGGGTGATGCGGCCGGTGCCGACCGAGTCGAACGGGTTCATGGCGGCGACGAGGCGGAAGGTCGGAGCGGCCAGCACCTCACCGAAGCGGGGCACCTGCGCCCTCCGCTCGGAGAGGACGCCGAGCAGCACGTTGAGGGTCTCTTCGGGGACCCGGTTGAGCTCCTCCACGTAGAGGAGCGCTCCCTCCGTCATCGCCTGCAGCAGAGGTCCGGGCACGAACGTGTCGCTGCGGTAGCCGTCCGAGAGCACCCGCGACGGGTCGTGGTGGCCGATCAGGCGGCCGGGCGACAGCTCGGCGTTGCCTTCGACCAGGACCAGCCCGACTCCGGCGCCCCCGGCCAGGGCGCGGAGGAGCGTGGTCTTCCCCGTGCCGGGCGGCCCTTCGAGCAGCACGCTGCGGCCGGCGGCCAGCGCGGCGGCCACGACCTCGATGTCGCGCTGGCGGCCGACCAGCACGTCCCGGGCCGCGGCCACCATGGCCGCGGCCGGCAGGGCCGTGACGGTCGGGTTCAATCGAAGAGGACCACGCCGCGGATGTTCTTGCCCGCGTGCATGTCCTCGTAACCCTTGGCCACCTCGTCCAGCGAGTAGGTCGCGGTGACCAGCTCGTCGAGCTTGAGCTTGCCGTCGCGGTACAGCTGGGCCTGGCGCAGGATGTCGGAGCTGGGGTTGGACGCCCCGAACAGCGATCCCTGGATCCGCTTCTGGAAGAGCGTCAGCTCACCCAGCGAAACCGGGATGCCGACTTCCGTGATGTTGCCGAGGCCGGTCACGACCACCGTGCCGGCCTTGCGGGTCGCGGCGAATGCCTGCGCCACGTGGTCCCCTTTGACCACTCCTATGGTGACGATGACGGCGTCGGCGCCCTGGCCGTTCGTGAGGCTCTTGGCCAGCTCGTCGGCTTCCGCGATGTCGGCGAAGGAGTGGGTGGCGCCCAGCTGCAGGGCCTTCTCCCGCTTCATCTGCACAGGGTCGACGGCGATCACGTTGGACGCCCCGGCGGCCGCCGCGCCCTGCACGGCGTTGATGCCGATGCCGCCGATGCCCATGACGATCACCGTGTCGCCCGGCCGGACCTGGGCCGAGTTGACCGCCGATCCCCATCCCGTGCCCACGCCGCAGCCGAGCAGGCACACCTTGTCGAGCGGCAGGTCCGAGTCCACCTTGACGGCCGACGCCAGGCTGACCACGGTGTGCTCGGCGAAGGTCGAGATGCCGCACATCTGCCCGACCGGCTCACCGTCGAGCGTGTGCATCCGGTAGCTGGTGGGGTCCTCCGGCCGGCCGCCGGACAGCAGTCCGGCGCCGAGGTCGCACAGGTTCTGCATGCCAGAGGCGCACCACCGGCAGCGGCCGCACCCGGGGAGGAAGGAGAAGACGACATGATCGCCCGGCTCGAAACCACCGGTGTTGGGGCCGACGGTCTCGACTATCCCGCCTCCCTCGTGGCCGCCGCAGAAGGGGTAGACGGCGACGGGGATGTCACCGGTCGCCAGATGGTCGTCCGAGTGGCACAGCCCCGACGCGACCATCTTCACGAGCAGCTCGCCCTGACGGGGCTCTTCGAGCTCGATGTCGATCGTTTCGTAGGACCCCGGAACCTTGGCGATCACCGAGCCGCGAGTTCGCATGGCATTCCCCCCTTTTCGTCTGAGTTCATCTTTCCGCCCGATGCTAAGGCGGATCGGGGGCGGAGCGAAATTGCGGGACCGCCGGACCGGAGCTTCCAATACCGTGGACCGGCCATGTTGTCCGCCCGCCAGGTGACCGTGCTGAGGGGCAACCAGACCGTGCTGGAATCGGTGTCGTTGTCGGTCGACCGTGGCGCGCGCCTCGGCGTGGTCGGTCCCAACGGCGTGGGCAAGACCACTCTGCTGCGGGTGCTGGCCGGAGAGCAGTCCCCGGACCACGGCCGTGTCGAGCGGATCCCCGCCGGGCTGCTCGTCGCCCTTCTCGCCCAGGAGACCGACGCCGGGCCCGGAGAAGGGCTGATCGAGTACCTCGGCCGGCGAACCGGGGTGGCCGCAGCTTCGGCCGAGCTGGACCGCCAGACCACCCGGTTGGCGGCCGACCCCGATGCGGTCGACGACTACAGCGCGGCCCTCGACACGTTCCTGCTGCTCGGCGGCGACGACTTCGAGTCCCGCGCCGCGACCATCGCGGCCGAGGTCGGCCTCACGGGGGACCGGCTGGAGATCCCGGTGACGTCCTACTCCGGCGGGCAGTCGGCCCGGGCCCGCCTGGCGGCCGTAATGCTGACCAGAGCGGACGTGCTGCTCCTGGACGAGCCGACCAACGACCTCGACTTCGACGGGCTGCACCTCCTCGAACGCACGGTGGCCCGGTTCGAGGGCGCAGTGGTCATGGTCTCGCACGACCGGGCGTTCCTGGACCGGGCCGCCACCCGGGTGCTCGAGATAGAGGAGCATTCGCACCGGGCGTCCGAGTACGCCGGGGCGTGGAGCGAGTTCGTGGATCGGCGGGCGCTGGCCCGCAGCCAGGCCGGGGCGGCCTACGCCGAATGGAAGTCGGAGCGGGACCGGCTCAGAGCACGCATCCGCGGCCAGCGGTCCTGGTCGGAGGAGGGAGTCCGGCGGGCGGCGAAGAAGCCCAGCGACAACGACAAGGCGCAACGGGGGTTCAAGGTCAACCGCACCGAGAAGCAGGCGTCGAAGGTCCGCATCTCCGAACGGGCGCTCGAACGGCTCGGCCAGGTCGACAAACCCTGGGAGGGGTGGGACCTCCGCCTGGACCTCTCGCCCGCCGATCGCAGCGGCGACCGCGTGGCGGTGCTGGACGGTGCCGTGGTCCGGCGCGGTCCCTGGCAGCTCGGCCCGGTCGATCTCGAGATCCGCTGGGCCGAACGGATCGTGGTCACCGGGCCGAACGGCAGCGGCAAGTCGACGCTGCTGGGAGCGGCGATGGGCACCGTCGCCCTCGACGCCGGCACCTGCTGGGTCGGCCCGTCGGTCCGCTTCGGAGAGCTCGACCAGCGGAGGGGACGGATCGAGCCGGGCTCGTCCCTGTTGGACGCGTTCGTCGCCTCCACATCGAGCTCAGTGGAGGAGGCGCGTTCGGTCCTGGCCAAGTTCGGGCTCGGCGCCGGCCACGTCACCCGAGCCGTGGGCCGGCTTTCACCAGGAGAAAGGACCCGCGCCCAACTGGCCGAGCTCATGGTGCGGGGCACCAACTGCCTCGTGCTCGACGAGCCGACCAACCACCTGGACCTGCCCGCCATCGAGCAATTGGAGGAGGCGCTGGAAGGGTTCACGGGCACGCTGCTGGTGGTCACTCACGACCGTTGGCTGCTCGAGACGCTCCGCTACGACCGCCTGATCCACGTCGAGCACGGTATGGTCACCGATCCGGGAGCACAGCCGGCCACGGCCACGGAGCCGGCTGGCGGCAGTGGCCGGTGAGGAGGGAGGACAGCATGGCCGTTGACTGGTCGAGACCGGTGGTGCACTGGGAGATGGTCGCCCGGGATCCTGACGCCCAGGCGGAGTTCTACCGTCGGATGTTCCACTGGAAGATCGGCGACGGCGACCTGAAGGTCGTGGCGGCCGGTCTGGGCGCTCCGCAGCAGGGCCTCGACGGCCACATCATGGGTGGGCCGCAGCCCAGCTTCGTCCTCTACGTCCAGGTGGCCGACATCGGGGCCAGCACCGCCCTGGCCTCCGAGCTGGGCGGCCGCGTCACCGCGGAGCCGTTCGATCTGCCCGCCGGACCGACCATCGCCTTCGTGGAGGACCCGGAGGGAAACCGGCTGGGCCTGGTGCAGCAGTAGCAGCAGCAGCAGCAGGACCGGTAGCTCAGTCCAGCTCGAAGAAGCGGGCGCTGCGCATCGTGGACCGGTCCACGAATGACATGAACTCCTGCGCGACCGGGTCGCTCCCCCACCGGGCGTCGGCTTCGTCGGCCGCCTCCTCGGAGGCCCAGTAGTCGAACACGGCCCAGGAGCCCCCCTTCCCCCGGGTCGTGGTCCGGCGCAGCAGGCCGGGCTGCTGGTAGGCGAAGTCGGATTGCACCCGCTTGTCGCAGGCCACGAAGGCAGCTTCGTCGGCGCCGTCCACCAGGCTGAACACGAGCATCTCGATCACAGCACGGAAACCTAGATCCCTGGAGACGGGCGGCCGGCGAGAAGGACTTCAGGCGCGCCGGTTGCGCCCGGCCGGGTGGGCCGCCAGGCCGGCGCGGCCCCCGGTCCCGGTCCCGGTCCCTGCCGTGGAGCGGGGAGCCCCCGACAGGCCCCGCAGCCGATCACGGGCGGCCCGGCGGACCTCCAGTGAGATGATCTCGGCGCCGTCGGTCCCCTCCGCCCCGCCCGGACCCATGGGCGGGGACAGCCGCGTCGCCTGCTCGCGGCACACCAGCTCGATGAGGGCGCGCGGCAACGACCCGAAGGCCCGCTCCAACTCCGCCCGTATCCGCCCCATTTCCGGATCGTCGGTGTCGGGGCCCCCAGCTACCGTCGCCACGTCGCGCATGCCTCCATGGTCCGCCGCGGGCGGCCCGGCGGACAGGGTCTTTGGTCCCTAATGGGCTGACCGGATCGCTTCTGCCAGATGCGGAACGGCGGCCAGCGCCCGCAGGGTGTCGTTGAGGTGGGTGCAGGTGCTCGTACCCACGAACGTCTCCCGGATGCGGGACCGCAGGTCCTGAGCGGGTGTGCCGGCCAGGCGGGAGGCGCTGGCGGCGGCAGCCGGACACTCCACCCATGGCAGGACCCCGATGTCGGCGATGCACGAGATGAACACGAGCGAGGCCGGATCGAGCGAGGCGCGGACCGTGTACTCGTGCACAACGATCTCCTGCCCGCCCGCGTCGAAGTGGCTGTCCCGGAAGAAGGCCTCGACCTCCACCGGACCCTCCACCGGACCCCCCGCCGGCTCGCCGGTGGACGACCATACGTCGATGCGTCGCCACCGCTTCATGGTGTGCGGGGGGGTCGGGCCCATGTCGTGCCAGGCCAGCGGATCGGGTCCGTCGAGGGACGGCGCCGGCGGCCCCGTGACGCCGGGCACGTGGCCGAGAGCCTCGCCCTCGACGAGGATGGTGCCGCCCCGGGCCCAGCCGGCGCAGATGTCGGCGTTGTGGTCCAGACTGAAGGTGCCGCGCGGCGGGTGCAGGCCGGCCCCGGCGAGGGCGAACCCCGACACGAGCACCGCGGTCGGGACTTCGTCGAGGAGCTGGTAGGCCAGTGAACCGGTGCGGTCGGCGCCGGCCGGCGTCCCCTCCAGGGCGTCGTCCAGCACCTTGCGGAACCCACCCGACGCCCGGACACCGATGAGGGTGTCGAGCGGCATCGGTGGCCACACCGCGATGCTGCGAACCGACCGGTCCTCGACGAAGGCGATGGTGGCGTCCAGCGTGGCGGCCGACACGACTTCGGCGGCCCCCTCGGCACGCGTGACCAGATCCCGTCCCACTCCGGAGATCACGACATCGCCGAGCAGGCCGGCGGGCCGGGTCGAGGTGTGGGTCGTGGTCCGCCGGATCGACCGGGGTCGACGGGGCGGCGTCCCGGCGGCCGGCCGGTGCGGGCCGTGGCGGGGATGGAGCGGCCGGGCGTCGGGCACGGCGACACCGTACCGGCGCGGCGTACGCTGCGGCGATGCCTCACGACAGAAGGTTCCGGTTCGGTGTCCAACTCGTCTCGTCCGCCGACGGGCCCAGCTGGGCGGCCACGGCGCGGAAGGTCGAGGATCTCGGGTTCTCTTCGCTGTTCCTGCCGGACCACTTCGGCGATCAGCTGGCGCCCGTCCCGGCCTTGATGGCGGCGGCCGACGCCACCACCACCCTCAGGGTGGGAACGCTCGTCTGGGACAACGACTACAAGCACCCGGTGGTGCTGGCCAAGGAGGCGGCCACGCTCGACGTGCTGTCGGGCGGCCGGCTCGAGTTCGGCATCGGCGCGGGCTGGATGAACACCGACTACGAGCAGTCGGGCATCCCCAAGGAACGCGACGGCGTGCGCATCGCCCGGCTGGCCGAGGCCATCGGGATCTACCGGGGGTTGTGGGCGGCCGGGCGCCTACTCGTTCGAGGGCGAGCACTATCGCATCACCGACCTCGACGGGCGGCCCAAGCCGCTGCAGCAGCCGGGCCCGCCCCTGCTGATCGGCGGCGGAGGCCCGAAGATGCTCGGGCTGGCCGGCCGCCACGCCGACATCGCCGGCATCAACCCCTCCATCCCGAAGGGCTACATCGACGCGTCGGCGGCGGCCGAAATCCGACCCGGAACCCTCGACAAGAAGGTGGGTTGGCTCAGGGAGGCGGCCGGCGACCGCTTCTCCGACCTGGAGCTCAACATCCTCGTGTTCGCCGCCACGGTCGGTCCCGACGCGGCGGCCCAGAGGCCGGGCATGGCGCAGATGTTCGGCGTTCCGGAGGAGGACCTCGAGGCGTCGCCCTATGCGTGGGTGGGCGACGCCAAGGAGATAGCCGACGGGCTGCGGGCGGCCCGGGAACGCTGGGGGGTCAGCTACTTCGTCGTGCAGGGCGACGGCGCCATGGATCAGGTCGCGCCGGTCGTAGCCGAGCTGGCCGGTACCTGAGGCGGCCCGCCGGGGGTCACCTCTGCGATGAGAACCGCCGCCGGGCCCCGTCCACCCTGGCGATGACCATCTGGTGCCGCATCACCGCAGTGACCGCTGATGACCGGGTCGCCGCCGTGTGGCAGCTGGAGGGCGCCGGGGCACCGGACATGGCCGCCGTCGAAGCGGTGGCGCAACAGGCCCTCGGGGCGCGCCGCGCCGGCAACCGGTTGGTGCTCGAGGACGTGGCGCCGGGCCTGGACGAGCTGCTGCGGCTGGCCGGGCTAGCCGAGAGGGTGGGCGGGCCCGTCCAGGTGGAGCGGAAGGCCGAAAGCGGGGAACAGCCGCTCGGGGTCGAGGAAGTCGAGGAAGAACGCCATCTCGGCGATCTTCCCGCCTGAGACCTCGAGCACCTGGATGGCCCAGGGCTGCCACCCGCCGGCCGGGTCGGGCCGGTACTGGCCGAACGCCGGGCACCCATTGGCCTTGGTCGCCAGCAGGCGGGAGCCGCGGCACCCGCTGGGCCCAGGCTGCACCATCCATGCGCCGATGTCGCGGGCACCCTGCAGCCACATGGCGAACGGCGGCATCGACTGGATGGCGTCCTCGTGGAGAAGCGCGACGAGGGCCTCGATGTCATAGCGCTCGAAGGCGTCGACGTACCGGGCGAGGAGGGCGGCGTCGTCGGCATCCAGCGGACGCGGGCGGCCACCGGACGGCAGATCGGCGAGGGTGGCCCGGGCCCGCTGGAGGGCGCTGTTGACAGCGGGAACAGTCGTGCCGAGCAGCTCGGCGGTGTCGGCCGCCGGCCAGCGGAGCACCTCGCAGAGGATGAGGGCGGCCCGCTGGCGGGCGGGGAGGTGCTGCAACGCGGTCACGAACGCCAAGCGGATGGTGTCGCGCTGCTCGGCCACTTCGGCCGGGTCGACCTGCGACTCGGAGATGGGCGTGACCCACGCGACTTCGGGGTGCAGGGTGCCCAGGTGCTGCTCGTCGGGCGGCGACGAGGGGCCCATCTCCATGGGCCGCGCCCGGCGCTGGACCTGCCGGCTCATGTCGATGCAGACGTTGGTCGCGATGCGGTACAGCCAGGAGCGGACGCTGGAACGGCCCTCGAAGCGGTCGGCGGCCTTGTAGGCCCGGATCATGGTCTCCTGCACCGCGTCCTCGGCCTCGAAGCCCGAGCCGAGCATGCGGTAGCAGTAACCCGTCAGTTCCCGCCGGAAGGGTTCCAGCTCGGACGGTGCGAGCGGGGTAACCATTGCCACGTCGTCCGAGGCTACCAGGATGCTCATGGAAAAAGGGACGTAACGAGGCGGCGGAACTCATCGGCCGACCGGGGCGGCGGCGATGATTTCGCGGGCTCCGCCCCGTCTACCGGCTGCCGGCCCTCAATGGAACGCCTTCCGGACGGCGCGCGCGCCTTCTCCGGCCAGCTCCAGGAAGCCGTACGTGCCGGACTGCCGCAGCTCCGTCGCGGCCCGGACCACGGCACCCCACGCGGCGGTGGCGAAGGACGAACCGACCGAGATGCGGGCCACGCCCACCTCGGCCAGCTCCGCCACCGTCGGCGCCTCCCGGACGACGAGGACGTTGACCGGGCGGTCCACGGACTTGACCACCTCCCGGATGTCCTGGAGGCGCTGCAGGCCCGGCGCGTACAGGACGTCGGCCCCGGCTTCCTGGTACGCCTGGAGGCGGCTGATGGTGTCGGCCAGGTCGGGGCGATTGCGGATGAAGTTCTCGGCCCGGGCCGTCAGGACCATGCCGCCGGACGCCGCCGCGGCGGCCGCCACCCGCTCGCGGGCCAGGCCGATGTCGTAGATGTCGTCGGGCGCCCGCTGCCCGTAGTCCTCGACCGAGCACCCGGCCAGCCCGGTGGCGCAGGCGGCCGCGATGGTCACCGCCACTCCCTCGGGCTCGTGGGCGAAGCCGTTCTCCAGATCAGCGGACACGGGGACGTCCACCGACCCGACGATGGAAGCGGCGTGAGCC
>DATGAX010000081.1:0-3143 GCA_035312965.1 Acidimicrobiales bacterium | reverse complement strand
CCACGCGGTAGGCGGGCCGGCGGTCCATCACGACCACCTCGTGCCCGGCCGCGATCAGGCGCTCGGCCAGATGGGAACCGATGAAACCGCCCCCGCCGGTCACAAGCACCCTCATGTGGGCGTTTCCCGCAGCACCCGCCGCATGTCGGCCACCGTCCGGATGGTGCCGAGCACCGTACCGGTCACCTTGGACCGGCCCTGCCGCGGTGAATATGGAACGTCCACCTCGGTGATCGTCCAGCCCTCCAGGGCGGCCCGGGCCACCATTTCGAGGGGCCAGCCGAAGCGCCGGTCGCGCAGCCCGAGGTCCAGCAGCGCGGCCCGAGGGGCGGCTCGCATCGGGCCGATGTCGCGGATCGGCGCCGACCAGCGCCGGCGGGCCTCGGCGGCCAGTGCGAAGTTGGCCAACCGGGCATGGACGGGCCACGCCCCGGGCACCGGCCGGCGCCGGCCCAGCGCCAATGCGGCCCGCCCGGCGACGACCGGGTCGGTGACCAGGGGTAGATGACGGCCGTCCAGGCTGCCATCGCAGTCCATGAAGCAGACGACCTCCGACCGGGCTGCGGCTAGCCCGGCCCAGCACGCCGCTCCGAACCCCCGGCGGTCCTCGCGCACCACCCTCGCGCCGAGGCGAGCGGCGAGATCGCCCGAGCCGTCGGTGGACCCGTTGTCCACGACGATGGGGACGTAGCCGTCGGGCAGGCCGGCCAGCACACGCGGGAGGGCCGAGCGCTCGTTGAGCACGGGGAGGACCACGTCGAAGGTCACGGCGAACCGTTCCGTGAGCCCGAGTGGCCGGCCGTCAGTGTGACAAGACCGACAGTCAGTGTGACAACACTGGCAGTCAGTGTGACAAGGCTGGCAGTCAGTGTGACAAGACGGGGGCGATCTCCAGCACCCGGTTCTCGGCCATGGCCGCTCTTGCGTCCGGAGGGGCGCTGGGGAACGCCGACCACGACGCCCACAGCCGACCGGACAGGTCGGTGAAGGTGTCGAAGCCGCCGGGCGACACGACCCCCCGGCTCGAGGCGAGGAACGGACCGGGCCGCGTGGCCCGGCACGGACCGGACACCGTCTGGCACCACCAGACGCCCGTCCCGTAGGTGGTGGACTGCCACCGCCCACCGGAGAAGAACAGCCAGTACCCGCCGTGGCCGGCGGCCAGCATCGCCGGACCCTCGACGATGCCGTCCTCCCAGGACTGGGTCGCCCCCAGGAGACGGTGGACCGGACCCGTCAACCCCAGTCCGTCGCCGGTCAACTGCTGCTCCCATATCGCCGACGGCCGGCCCGCCGCGTTCCCGTCGTTCTTCCAGACCAGGTAGCGCACCGGCCCCGAGGCGGCCCGTACCACGCTCGGATCGATGGAGCCCCCGACGTCCGGCTGGCACACGAGCGGGCGCGGAGACGAGTCCGTGTACGGCCCTGTGGGCTCGATCGAGAAGGCGGCACCGATGCACTCGACCTGCAGGGCGGCGTCCTCGGTGGAGTAGTAGAGCACCCAACCGCCCGGCACGGCCTGGGCGGCCGGAGCCCACGTCAGAGAGAAGGACGGCTCGGCCCAAGAAGGCAGCACGGGCAGGGCATCGGCCACCCTGGTCCAGTGACGCAGGTCGGCCGAGACGGCGGTCGGCACGTTCGACTGCCAGTCGGTCGTCCAGAAGAGCATGTAGCGCCCCGGCCGGCCGCTCCCGGGAGGGACGGTCATCACGAAGGGATCGCCCACATCGTCGTACTCGACCCCGTCCGGCGGACCGAGCCGGGGCAACGCTCCGGCTGACGCCGTGGCGGGCGCCCGGCCGCCCCCGGCCGCGACCGTCGAGCCAGCGGCCAGGGTCAGGCCGACCGCCACGATCGCCATCGCCCAGCCTCGCTTGCCCACGACCCGAAACTAAGCGGTTCACCGGCTTACTCCACGGCGGGCCAGACGCACGGCGTAGAGGGCCGCGGAGGAGATGAACGCGGCGGCGGTGAGCAGCAGCCACCGGCCCAGATAGGGATTCTCGGTCAGTCCGCTGGCCGCGTGGTAGGCGGCCTCCGAGTGCCGGAGCACGAGGGGGAAGGAGATCGCCAGCATCACGGCCGAGAGCACGATCGGCACGCGCACGTGGTTGACCCAGGGGACGCCGGGTCGGCCACCGCCTCCGTGCCGGGGCGCGGCGCGCCTCGCAGCCCTCGCCGCCCGGTCGAGCAGCGTGTAGAGCGGCCACAGCACCAGGTCGTGGAGGAGGGCGGCCGAGGCCAGCCAGATCAGGATGCGCAAGGAATTCGGGGCCGGCCACAGGATCGACACCAGGTAGCCGGCGAAGGCCAGGCCGGCGGCCAGGCCCATGAAGTGGAGCGGGCCGGCACCGTACCGGGCCCGGCCCATCCGCGGCGGCCGCCTCACACCGCCGCCCCGTCGAACACGATGCGCGCCACCCACTTGGTGTTGTGGACGCCGGGCGCGGCGGGGATGATCGTCCGGGCCGGATAGCCGTGGTCCGCCGACAGATCGGCGCCGCCGACCTGCAAGGCCAGGAGCGCTTCCCGGGCCCGCACCTGATGGCCCGAAAGCGAAGCGCGGGCGAACGCCCCGGCCCGTTCCAGTGATTCGACCCTTGCACCCGTGGGATGGCCGACACCCACAGACGCGGCCAGGTCGGACAGCGGCACACCGGTCCATCGTTTCTGCACCGACCACCCCTCCACGCAGGCGATGGGCAGCTCGGCGCTCCGAAGCCGCATGGCCATGAGCTGTGGCCGCGTGTACCGCACGGTCCGCCCGTTCGACGCGGCGACTACTTCCAGGGCCCAGTCCGGCCCCACGCTGGAGGGGCGTATGCCGGCGGCGGCCGCCGTCCGGTTGACCTGGAAGTCGTCGGGCCCGTCTCCGTACGACTGGGTGCGGGGTGACAGCAGGGAAACGGGCCGGAGGGTCCCTATGGACTGTCCGGCGGTCAGCAGGAACACCACCAGCGAGCTTCCGCCGACCAGCCCCAGCACCCCGCGCCGGGAGATGGTCGGGGCGGCCGGCTCGACCGCCACGAGCGAGTCCGGCCCCGCCGCCCGTTCCGGAAGGGTCCCCGCCAGTCCCGTGCGCATCTCCGCCCGCAAGGAGCGGGACTTGAGCGACCGCCACATGAGCGGCGTCTTGAGGCAGG
>DATGAX010000080.1:0-3587 GCA_035312965.1 Acidimicrobiales bacterium | reverse complement strand
GCCAGGTCCCGGGCCGCCGCCAGCACCCGGCGGGCCTCGACGTCTCGTAGCGCTCGGAGCCGGCTGAACATCCACTCGATCTGTGCCGCATCCTCGACCGCGCACAGCTGCTCGAGGGTGGCGGGGTCGCTGCGGTCCCCGACGTCCTCCATTGGTGATTCTGCTCGCCGGTCGATGGTGTCGAGCATCACCCGCCGGGCGATGCGATACAGGTAACCGGCCGGGTTGCCTCCGACGTCCACCCGGCCGCGACTCACGGCGGTGATGAACCGGACGATGGCCTCGTCCACGGCGTCGTCGATGTCCTCGCCCGGGAACGGCCGCCGCAAGGCCCGCCCGAGGGCTTCTCTGATCGCCTGGTGGTCCTCCCGGGAGATTCGCCCGCCGGGGTCGGAGGAGGCTGCGGCCAACCGCAGCACGGCCTCCTCGTGCGCTTCGAGGTTCTCTTCGCCGCCGTCCCCTCGCTCCTCGGCGGCGCTCTCCGTTTCACTGCCTTCATTGCCCACCGTCAGACGCCTTTCCCGAGGCCACGACCGACACGAAGCGACGTCGTACAGTACCGGCGTGACCCGGCTGGAGATCGCGTGGACGGCGGCCGCCCTCACCAGCGTCTTCGCCGCCTCCCTCCCAGCCGATCGCAACCAGGACCGCCACTTCCGCTCCTGGGTCTCGCGTTCCCGCTACCGGTTGTATTGGATCCGGGTTCTGCTGCTGCAGTTGGTGGCGACGGGAATCGTCGCCGCCGGTGCCCACCAGCTGCACTGGCTGCCTGAGCGGGGCGCTTCGGCCTTCACCTCGTCGGCCGACGGCTTCGGGTGGGCGTTCACGGCCATGCTCCTGTTGCGGGCCGACTTCGGCGGTCTCAGGGCGGACGAGGCCACTCCGGGATTCAGCCTGCTCCGAACCGCCGTGAAGCTGATCACCGGTGACGTGGCCGACGCCACAGAGGACCGCGTCCGGGTCGCCCTGCCCTCCGATCTGGACTCGCTGAGAGACACCGCCCTGGCCTTCTCGGCCCGGGCCTACCCGCCTCGGCCGGACGGCACCAGAGTCCCCGATGCGGTGGCGCTGGCCGCCAACATCGTCTTGTTGCATGAGGGCGCCAGCGGGGGGAACGCAGCTGATCGGGCCAGCCTGCAAGCCGTCGTGGTGGAGACCGTGATGTCCCACCGGCTCCGCAAACTGTAAGGCGCCACCTTCGGTCTCCCGCTCGCCGGTGGGGGGCTCGAGAAGCTGGGGACAAAGCCATGACCTTGGTGGCAGCAGGCTCTCCTGCGCGGCACGATCATCGAACAGAAGGCTTGGGGGGAGCCGGTGCTGAAGGGGGAGTCAATCCCGCTCACGGCCACAGGCTGCAAGCGCCATCCCGAACCTTTCCAGACAGTTGCACTCCCGCCCGGGAGGGCAACTGCCTCGTCGTCGCGAGCGAGTCCGGTGACGGCGCGGGCGGTGGCGGCAGCTGGGTGCCGGACCAGGCCCGGTTCGTCAAGGGCACGCTGCGAGCCTCCGCTCCGGCTGCGCCTCCGCTCCGGTTCTCGCTCTCCGCTCGCTGCGCTCGCTCCGACCCTTGACCAACCGTTCCCGGCCCGGCTCTTGGGCAGGTAGGCGGTCCGAGCAGGACTGCCCGGACCGCCTGGGGCAAGGCTCCAAGCGGCGGGACCGCCGGACGCGGAGGAAGGGTGAGCCGACTCTGAACTCGGTTGCAGCCGCCCCTTTGACGGTCTCTCTGTTATCGGCCCGATACGGTTTCCTATGCGGAAACCTATTCGGATTTCAATGCGGATTTGGGTTCCTACCAGGTGTTTTGTGGGGAGAGCGGGTGGGCGATTCGGATCGGATTTTTTTCTGAATCCGAATTGCAATCCGTATTTCGGTCCGAATTGAAATCCGAATGCGGGGCCGATCCTGCCCGGCATGGCATATACCGACAAGCCCATTGCCGCTATTCGCGCCGAGGTCGAGAGCCGTTCTCGGAGCCGCTCCGGCCGGTCCTCCTACCGACACTGGACCGACACCGAGCCGTCATTTCGCTGTTGGCCCGACGCCCACGTTCTCGCGGTTGAGGTCGCTCGCCGGGCCCCCACCGACCAGGACCGGGTCCTGGCCATCCTCCTTCCGTTGGCCGAACAGGATCAGCTAGCCCAGCTGACCGTCCTGGCCGTGCTCGCCCGAGCTCTGGGATCGATCCTCTCCGAGTGGGCCGCCGCAGGAGTGGCCGGAGCCGATCTCGCGGAGATGGAGACCGAGCTGGTGGCCGGCTGCTGGGAGGCGACCCTCACCCTGGCCCACCGCCACCGCGCCGGCATTCCGCTGCCTCCCCGTCCCGGCCTGTGGCTGACCGACCGCGCCCGTGACTCGGTGCGGGTTCCCCGCCGCCGGCAGGGCCGGGCCGCTCGCCGTCACGTGCCGCTCGAGGAGTTGGCCGATGTGGGGGTCGGCATGGAACGCCCGACGGCCCAGGTGCTGGCGGGCGAGATCAACCGGGCCATCCGGTCCGGTCGGCTGACGGGCCGAGAAGCGACCCCGGTGTTCCTGACCCGGGTCGCCGGCTTGGCCGTGTCGGAAGCCGCCGCCTGGCTCGGCTGCAGCGACGCCGTCCTCCGCACCAAGCGGGCCCGGGCCGAGAAGCGCCTGATCGTCGGCGTGGCGGCGTAGGGGCCGGCCGTGCTGACCATAGGAAAGCTGACCCCCGGCCGGGCCGACTACTACTGCGAACAGCTGCCGGGCGGCCGCGACGAGTACTACACCGGAGGCGGGGAGGAGCCGGGAGTCTGGCTGGGCGCCGCCGCTGGCCGCCTGGACCTGGAAGGCATCGTCGACGCCACCCAGTTCCGCCGGGTCCTGGAGGCCCGCCATCCGTGGACCGACGAACCCCTGGGAATCCCCGCCACGACTGCGTCCCGACTGGCCGGTCTCGACCTGTGCTTCTCGGCGCCGAAGTCGGTGTCGGTCGCCTGGGCGCTCGCTCCCCCCGAGCTTTCCGATCGGATCGCAGCCGCCCATGACCGCGCCGTTGTCGACGCCGTCGGCGCCCTCGAGCTCGAGGCGGTCCGGGCCCGCAGAGGTGCCGGCGGGCAACACACCGTCGAGACCGACGGCGTGGTCGCGGCCGGGTTCGCCCACCGCACATCCCGGGCCGGTGACCCGCAGCTGCACACCCACGTGGTCATGGCGAACCTGACCCCCGACCGAACCGGCCGCTGGTCCGCCCTCGACGGCGCCCAGATCTACCGCTGGGCCAAGACCACCGGCTACCTGTACCAGGCCGCCCTTCGCCACCACGTCACCACAGACCTCGGCTTCGAATGGGGCCCGGTCCACAAGGGCGCGGCCGACCTGGCCGGCATCGACGACGCCGTCCTCGATCAGTTCTCCAAGCGGACGGCCCAGATCGAGCACGCCCTGGACGGTCGAGCTGGGCACGTTCCTCTAGCGGTGGCCAAGACGGCGACGTTGACCACACGCCCGTCCAAAGCCGACCTGCCCGACCAGTCCGTTCTCCGCCAGCAGTGGGTGGCCGAAGCATCTGAAGTCGGTTTCGGAGCTGACCGGATGGTCGCGCTCGCCGGCCGTCAACCCCATCCCAA
>DATGAX010000079.1:0-4517 GCA_035312965.1 Acidimicrobiales bacterium | reverse complement strand
AGCGGTATCAAGCGGGGCGGACCACGTCTTCCAGGAAGGCCCGGAACTCCGGTCCCAGATCCTCGCGCTCGAGGGCGAAGTGGACGGTCGCCTTGAGGAAGTCGATCTTGTTGCCCACGTCGAAGCGGCCCTCGCCGATGGTGTACCCGTAGACCTTCTCGGTGGCGAGCAGGCCCTTGATGGCGTCGGTCAGCTGGATCTCGCCCCCCCGGCCCGGGGCGGTGGCGGAGATGGCGTCGAAGATGCCCGGGCTCAGGACGTAGCGCCCCATGACGCCCAGGTCGGAAGGGGCGTCCTCGGGGGCCGGCTTCTCGACCAGGTCGCTCACCTCGACCAGCCCGTCGCCCGCCGGGGTGGCGGCCACGCAGCCGTAGAGGGAGACCTCCCGCCGGTCGACCTGCTTGAGGCCGAGGACCGACGCGCCGGTGCGCTCGTGGGCCACGAGCATGCCGCCGAGGATCCCGGCCTTCGGATGGGTGATGTCGTCGGGGAGCAGCACCGCGAACGCCTCGTCGCCGACGTGCTGGCGGGCCATCCCGACGGCGTGGCCCAGGCCGCGGGGCTCGCCCTGGCGGACGAAATGGATCTGGGCCAGGCCGGCGATGGCGCGCATGGCGCCGACCTCGTGGTCCTTCCCGGACGCCGTCAGGAGCTGCTCGAGCTCGACGGAACGGTCGAAATGGTCCTCGATGTCGCGCTTGCCCCGCCCGGTGATGATCAATATGTCGGTGATCCCGGCCGCCACGGCCTCTTCCACCACGTACTGGATGGCCGGCTTGTCGACCAGGGGCAGCATCTCCTTGGGCACGGCCTTGGTGGCGGGCAGGAAACGGGTGCCCATCCCGGCCGCCGGTATCACCGCTTTGCGCACCGTCCCGGCCATGACCGCTTTCTACCAGCGATTCGGGCTCCAGCGGAACCCCCGGGACGTCCGATACACTTGGCAGTCGAGTACCTGGAGTGCTAAGCGTCCGGAGGAACCGAGAAGATGCCGACCTACGAGTACGTCTGCAAGGACTGCGGGGAGCACCTGGAGGTCGTCCAGTCCTTCAAGGACGAGGCCCTCACCGTGTGCCCCAACTGCGACGGCACGCTGCGCAAGGTCTTCGGGAACATCGGCATCGCGTTCAAGGGCAGCGGGTTCTACAAGACCGACAGCCGGAGCGGGTCGGGCAAGAAGACGGCTAGCAGCGAGTCGTCCTCGCCGGCCGCCTCGTCCTCTTCCTCTTCCTCCTCCTCCTCGTCTTCGTCGGAGTCCGGCTCGTCGTCGCCGTCGTCCACGCCCTCGCCCTCGTCGGGCGGGTCGTCCCCGTCGTCGTCCTCCGATAGCGCCAAGGCCTCGTAGGGCCGCCGGCGGCCGGCGTCAGCTGCCGGTGTCGGGTTCCGATTCCGGTACGAAGAGGAGCTCGTAGACCGGGTTGAGCATGGCCAGGCGCCCCCTCCGCTCCCCCGCCGTCCCGGTGACGGCCATGTGCGTGCCGGTGCGGATACCGGGGATGCTCCGGCGGCCCATGAACTCGACGAGGAGCTCGCCGCCGCTGCTGTCGGTGATGACGCACTCGAGGGCCGGAGTGTCACGACCGGCCTGGACCCGGACGGAGCGGATGCGTCCGGCGACGGTGGCCCGCTGGCGGAACGACAGCTCGGCTATGGGGATGGCTCCCGGGACGGCGGCGATCCGGCCTGCGGCGGCCGGGCGCGACGACTTCTCCTTCTCGGACGCTCGGCCTGAGTCCAGATCGCGGAGCCGGCTCAGGGTGCGCTGGGCGCCGGCCAGGTCGGCCACGTTGAACGGCACCATCGTGGCGTTGACATGGGGTACCTGGCCGAGGGCGCGCACGAGGCGGTCGGCGTTCTTGCCGTGGAGCAGTACGGACCAGCTGCGCCGGTAGGCGCGGACGGGGATGAGCACGCTGACCTCGGTGCGCCCGTCGGCTGCGGCTCGGGCGGCCAGCTGCTGGGTGGCGTGGGCCAACCGGCGGTCCGGGACCTCGATCACCTCCAGCGGCATGCGGGACAGACCCAGATCGGCCCAGCGGCGCATGATGGCCTCGGCCCGTCGATCGTCCACGTTGAGATGCACGGCGTACAGGTCGTCGGGGTTGAGGTTGCGGGCGTACTGGATGGCCCGGGCCGTGGCCATGTCGATCCGGTCCACCAGGACGATGGCCGTGTGGCGGCTCAGCACCGGGGCCTCGCAGGCCGCGGCCGCCCCGCCCTCGGCCAGGACGGCGTCCTCCGTGCGGTACTGGGCGTTGGTCCGCATCAGGCCGTAGATCAATACCGGCATGACGACGACCACGACCCATGCGCCACGCGTGAACTCGGTGACGGCGAAGATCAGGACGACGAGCAGGCAGACGACGGCGGCGGTGGCGTTGATGATGACGCTGCGCCGCCACCCCGATTCCCGGTGGTGGAGGTGGTGCCTGGTCATCCCGGCCCCGGCCATGGTGAAGCCGGTGAAGACGCCGATGGCGTACATCGGGATCAGCGACGCCACCTGGGCCCGTGTGGCGGCGAGCAGAGCGATCGAGGCCACGGCCAGCACGATGATGCCGTTGGAGAACACGAGGCGGTGCCCGCGCACCGTGAGGGTGCGGGGCAGGAAGGAGTCCTCGGCCACGAAGCTCACCAGGAAGGGAAACCCGGTGAAGCTGGTGTTGGCGGCCAGGATCAGGATGACGGCGGTGGACGCCTGGAGCAGCCCGTACAGCAGGGATCCGGCCGCGCCGTGCCCGTACACCAGTCGGCCGATCTCGGAGACGACGGTCGGCCGGCCGGAATTGAAAGGCCGGGCGTGGGCCAGGGCCGACAGGACCGATACGCCGAGGAACATCGACCCGAGGATGGTGCTCATGACGACCAGGGTGAACCGGGCGTTGGCCGCCTGGGGTTCCCGGAAGACGCTCACCCCGTTCGATATGGCTTCCGTCCCGGTCATGGCCGAACCGCCGTTGGCGAAGGCACGGGCTGCGATGTAGAGGGAGACGCCCAGCAGCAGGCCGCCCCCTTCGTGTCCGAACTTCATCTGGTCGTGCGCCACCGGCACGTGACCGAGGTCCCCGAGCGCGGCCCGGACCAGCCCGGTGCCGATCAGGATGGCCATGTTGGCGATGAAGAAGTAGGTCGGGATGGCGAAGACCCTCCCGGCCTCCTTCAGCCCCCGTAGGTTGCCGTAGGCGATCAGGACCACGAACGCGATCGACAGTGGAACGGCCACCGATCCCAGCGACGGCACGGCGGAGATGATGGCGTCGGTGCCGGCGGCCACCGAAACGGCCACCGTGATGGTGTAGCTGATCAGGAGGGCGGCGCCGGCGATCTGGGCCACGTTGGGGCCGAAGTTGTCCCGGCTGACCACGTAGGAGCCGCCCGCCTTGGGATAGGACCTCACGACCTCCCGGTAGCAGACCGTGACCACGGCCAGCACGGCCAGGATGACCAGCGTGATCGGTGTCACCAGGCCGAAGGCGGCGAGACCGCCGATCGGGATGAGGATGCGCAGGATCTGTTCGGTGGCGTAGGCCGAGGACGACATCACGTCCGACGACAGGACGGCGAGGGCGGTCGGCTTGGAGAGCCGCTCGTTGGAGAGCTGGTCGCTGATCAGCGGCGGCCCGAGCAGCAACTTCTTGAGGCGGTAGGCCCGCGACTCCTCGATGGGCGCCCCGCTCGGCGCCGTGGCGGGCGCGTTCCAGCCGGGAAGCCGAATTTCGCCGGCCGGCTCCTGCCCGTTGGCGAAGACCTCCTCGGGTCCGCTCGTCGACAACTCGCTGATCGCCGATTTCCTTCCTCTGGCCCGTACCGGTACTCGGCGACGAAGGCTAACCGGCGCCATTCGGTATCGTCGGCACCAGTGCCTGCCTCGCGGCGATCCTGGACCCTCCTGGTCCTGTCCGCCGCGCTACCGGTGGCCGCCGCGGCGGCGTGGATACCGCTCCGCCAGACCCTGCCCAACACCGACCTGGCCCTCGCGCTGGTGGTCCTGCTCGCCGGCATCGGGGGCGCGGCCGGACGGGCCGCCGTCCTGTGCGCCTCTCTGGCTGCCGGCATCGCCTTCGACATCCTCGACACCCGCCCGTACGGGACCCTGACCATGTCCCGCGGCACCGACGTCCTGACCGCACTCGTGCTGGTGGGGACCGGGGTGCTGGTCGGATCGGGGGCGGCCCGGCTGGCCCGCTACCGCCGTTCCGAGGATCGCCGGGCCGGAGCGCTCGCGCTCGTGATGGAAGCCTCAGGACTGGTCGCCACCGGCCAGGAGAGCCCCCTGATCACCGAGGTGCTGGCCACCGAGATCGGCCGGGAGCTGGGTCTGGCCCGCTGCGTCTTCCACCCGGCCCCGCCGGCCGGGACCCATCCGACGGTCGCCCGCGACGGTCGGCTCGTCGGGCTGCTGAGCGGCGGCCCCGACGAGGGCGCCGGTCGCATCGATCTGCCCGTCTGGTCGCAGGGCGAGGTCGTCGGCCACTACATGCTGATGCTCGCCGCCGGCGCTCCGGCGCCGTCCCGCC
>DATGAX010000078.1:0-2419 GCA_035312965.1 Acidimicrobiales bacterium | reverse complement strand
GTGAACCCTCCCGTCACGTCGAAGTACCAGGGCACGTCGTCGGCCGCCCGGGCGACCAGGCTCACCTCCACACCGAGGCCCCGCAGCCTCGCCCCTTTCTGCACGACCCGGAATCCGGCGTCCGCCAGCACCACCTCAGCGATGGCGGGGGCGGCCTTGCCCTCATACGGGGCGGCCGCCGTAGCCGACGTGGGACCGCCCGTCCCCGACTCGACGCCCGCCACCTCATCGTCGACCCTCTGCCTGGCGATGGCCACGTAGCCGGGATCGATGTCGTAGCCGGCGTGACGGCGGCCCGTCCGCACGGCGGCGACCATGGCGCTGCCCGAGCCCATGAAGGGGTCGAGAACCAGGTCGCCGCTGTAGGTGTAGAGCTCGATCAGGCGTTGGGGCAGCTCCACCGGGAAGGGTGCGGGATGGCGCACCTTGCGGGCGCTCTCCGGCGCCAGGTGCCACACGTCGAGCGTGGCCTCCAGGAACTCGTCGGTGGTGATCGCACTCTCGTGGGGCAGTCCCAGCTCCCGGCGCTGCCTGGGATCCTTGGCCCGGTCGAAGCGGCCCTTGCTGGCGACGACCACCCGCTCGGTGAGGTCCCGCAGCACGGGGTTGGCCGGACTCCGATACGAGCCCCACGCGCAGCTCCCGGCCGCGCCCTTGCCCTTCTGCCAGATGATCTCGCCTCTGAGCAGCAGGCCGAGGTCGTCCTGGAGGATGCGGATCACGTCGGCGGACAGGCTCCGGTAGGGCTTGCGCCCCAGATTGGCCACGTTGACGGCCAGGCGACCGCCGGGCTCCAGGACGCGCCTGCACTCGGCGAACACGTCGCGGAGCAGCTCCAGGTACTCCACGTAGGAGCCGGGTATGTGGCCCTCCCCCAGGGCGGCCTCGTACTCCTTGCCCGCGAAGTAGGGCGGTGAGGTCACGACCAGAGCCACACAGGAGTCGGGAAGGGGGCCTCCGCCGGGAAGCGTCATGCGGCGCGAGTCGCCCAGCATGCAGGCGGCCGAGCCCCGACACTCCTGCGGTGGGCCGGCGACGGCGTCGTCCCCCGAGACCTCGGGAAGCTCGAAGCGGGCGTAGAAGTCGCTGGAGTCGTGGCTCTCGCGGCGCCCCACGCCGAAGCTTGACGTCGAGGTGCCTCGGGGACGCACGCCCGCCGAGGCTACCAGCAGAATGACAACGGTGTCATTCGAGGCGCCGGCAGCCGTGCGTCCTCGACCGTCCTTGACCGTTCGGTCAAGAGATGCCTACCGTTCGTCACGGTATGAACCGCAGGCTCACGGTTCGGGGGCGAGCACGGCGCCGCCAGCTCATGGACTTCGCCGCCGCCCGCTTCGCCGAAAAGGGCTACCACCCCACCTCGGTGGCCGAGATCGTCTCAGGCCTGCACGTGGGCAAGGGCGTGTTCTACTGGTACTTCTCCTCCAAGGAGGAGCTCTTTCGCGAGATCCTGCGCGAGGCCCAACAGGACCTGCGCCGGCGTCAGCAGCAGGCCATCGAGAACGAAGCCGACCCGATGCGGCGGATCGAGCTCGGCATCCGCTCCTCCATGGGCTGGCTCGAGGAGAACCGCCACCTGTTCACGCTCTTCCAGCTGGCCGCCTCCGAGGAGCGCTTCTCGCCCACGCTGCGGCGGGGCCAGGACGTGGCCGTGGCCGACGTGGCCCGCCACGTCAAGGAGGGCATCGTCTCCGGGCGCATCCGCGACGCCGACCCCCAGATCCTCAGCTTCGCCGTGCTGGGCGTCACCAATCAGCTGGCCCGCACCTTCGTGTTCGAGCGAAACGAGTCGCCGTCCCAGGTGGCCGACGCCGCCGTCTCCTTCTGCCTGGAGGGCCTGAGGGGACCGGGAGGCGAGTAGCTCCCCAAAACCTGATCCCCACCGGCGAGGCGGGCAGGCCCGTCGTCAGAGCTTGGTGAGGGCCCGGTTGATGGTGCGCACGGCCTGGCCGATGCGCTGCTCGTTCTCGATGAGCGCGAAGCGCACGTAGCCCTCGCCCCCGGGGCCGAAGCCGAAGCCGGGCGACGTGGCCACCTTGCCCTCTGACACCAGGAGCTTGCAGAACTCCAGCGAACCCGTCTCCCGATAGGGCTCCGGAATCGGGGCCCACACGAACATGGTGGCCTTGGGCTTGGGGACGGTCCAGCCGATGCGGCTCAGCCCCTCGCACAGAGCGTCGCGCCGACCCAGGTAGATCTCGTTCACGAACTTCGGGTAGTCGGGCGACTCGTTCATGGCCACGATGGCTGCGATCTGGATGGGCTGGAAGGTCCCGTAGTCCAGGTAGCCCTTCAGCTTGGTCAGGGCGGCGACGATCTCGGGATTGCCCACCATGAACGCCACCCGCCAGCCCGCCATAGAGAACGACTTGGTCAGCGTATAGAACTCGACGGCGACGTCCTTCGCCCCCGGCACCTC
>DATGAX010000077.1:0-7647 GCA_035312965.1 Acidimicrobiales bacterium | reverse complement strand
ACCTCGGCTCGATCGCCTCGGCCGCGACGTCGCCGCGCACCACCGAGGGCACGACTCCCGCCGCGCGCGCCGTGATCGCGGCCGTCGGCGTGCCGCCGCGCTGGCTGCGGGCCCCGGGGGCCGAAGCGCGCGCGCTCGGCGGCGTCTCCGGAGGCGACTATGGAGACACGAGGCTGAACGACATCTGGAGGTCGCCGGGGACGCTCGCGCTCGCCTCCACGATCTTGATCCTCGCGGCGCTGCTCGTCACCGTCCCGATCGCGCTTCGTCGCCGGCACGGCCCGCTCGCAGCTGCGGCGGCGATCGGCGTCGTGCTGCCGATCGCGCTCGGAGCGGTCTCCTTCGGCCTGGCCGGCGGATTGTTCGCCGCGGTGTGGGGCTACGCCTTCTTCGCCGTCTTCGCCGTGAGCAACACGGAGGGCCATGTGGCGTGGGACGGCTGGGTCAGCCGGGCCGTGGCGATGCTCCTGCTCGGAGGCCTGCTCGGTCGGGCCAGCGACCAGAGCTTCGGGGCCGCACAGCGCGCCCTGCAGAACCAGCTCGAGCGTCTCGAGGCAGAGGAGCAGAACCGACGGTTCGGCGAGGGGCTGGAGCTGAGCGACTCCATCCTCCAGTACGTGGCCGTGGCCAAGTGGCAGATCGAGCAGGGCGACGACATGGAGGCCATCCGGCTCCTGTCCAAGGCCCTCGACCGGGGCGAGCACATGATCGGCGAGCTGCTCCCGACCCTTCCCGTGGGCCGTCAGCTGTGACCCTTGGCGGGCCGAGCCGCCCGCGCCCTCGGGCACGATTAGCCGGCAGCCGGGCTTAGAGTCGCGACGGTGGCCCCGTCGCCCTACGTGATGGACTACACGGGCCGGTTCGCCTTCCCGGTGACACCGGCTGTGTTGTGGTCGGCCATGGAACGCTTCGACCAGTTCGAGCACTGGTGGGGCTGGCTGGGCGACCTCCAGATCGAAGGCGACGGGCTCCGGGAGGGGTCGCGCCTGGTCGGCACGGTGGCGCCGCCACTGCCCTACCGGATGAGCGTCCAGGTCGAGCTGCAGAGGTGCGACCCGGGCCGGTCCATCGATGCCGCCGTGCGTGGCGACCTGTCCGGCCCGGCCCACCTGCTCATGTACCCCACTCCGGCCGGAACCGAGACCGAGGTGAGCTGGTCGCTCGAGATGCTCCAGCTCCCCATGAGGATGGCGGCCCGCGTCGCCTACCCGCTCCTGCGCTGGGGCCACGACCGGGTGGTGGAGGCGACCGTCAACGGGTTCCGGCGCCAGCTCGCGCCGGCTCCGACGCCCCTTCCGGGGGGGTGAACACCTCCTCCATGGCGTCATAGCGCCGGGCGATCAGTAGTCTCGCCTCGCAGGTGTTCACGCTCGGGGGGCACCGGTCCAGTCTCAACAGAGGAGCGGCGAATGCTCGTAGCCGAGTCCCGTAGCCGACCCAACCAGTTCGCCCGGCGCCTGTTCTCGGGGCTGCCGGCGCAGTACGACCGGCTGGCCGAGGTCCTCTCGATGGGCCAGAACCGCCGGTGGCGGCGGGCCATGGTCGATCCGATCGCAGCCTGTCGCCCCGGCTCGGTGCTCGACGTAGCCACCGGTCCGGCCGGGGTGGCCCTCCAGCTGGCCGACCGCACGGACGCCCACATCACGGGCATGGACCTGAGCCCGGACATGCTGGGCGCGGGGGCCGCCAACGTGCGCCGGCGGCGCCGCCAGGACCGGGTGAGCCTGCTGATCGGCCGAGGCGAGGAGCTGCCGTTCGGGGACGGGACGTTCGACGCTCTGACCTTCACCTACCTCCTGCGCTACGTCGCCGATCCGGCCGCCGCCATCGCCGAGCTGGCCCGGGTGGTCCGGCCCGGCGGGGTCGTCGCCAACCTCGAATTCCACGTCCCGCCCAACCCGTTCTGGCGCGCCATGTGGGTCCTGTACACGCGGGTCGTGCTGCCGATCGGCGGGCTGCTGACCGGGGGCCGGGAGTGGTTCCGCGTCGGCCGCTTCCTCGGGCCTTCGATCACCGAGCACTACCGCCGGTACCCGCTGGAGTGGCACGTAGCCATGTGGAGGGAGGCGGGGATCGAGGACGTGGAAGTACGCCTCATGAGCCTCGGGGGTGGGCTCGTGATGTGGGGGCGCCGGCGGTGAGCCGCCCGGCCCCGGTCCGGGCCGCCTGGTACGCCGTCACGCCGGGCGGGTGGCGGGACTGGGTCAGCGTGCTGCACCTGCCCTACACCGCGTGGCATCTCAGCTACGTGCTCATCGGCGCCGGCCTGGCCCCGCACCTCCACGTGTCGAGGTTGCTGGCCACGTTGCTGGCCTTCGCCCTGGCCGTCGGCGTGGCGGCCCACGGCCTCGACGAGCTGCAGGGGCGCCCTCTCGGCACCACGATCCCGGCGGGCGTCCTGGTCGTGGTCTCGGCCCTGGCGCTGGCCGGGGCGGTGGCCCTGGGCGTGGTCGGCATCGCCCGGGTGGGTTGGGGGTTGGCCGCTTTCATCGCCTGCGGGGCGGTGGCGGTGCTGGCCTACAACCTCGAGCTGTGGCGCGGTCGCCTGCACAACGACACCACGTTCGCGCTGGCGTGGGGCGCGTTCCCGGTGCTGACCGCGTACTACGCCCAGGCTTCGGTACTGCGGCCGGCGGCGGTCGCGGCCGCAGTGTTCGCCTTCGGGCTGTCCCGGGCCCAGCGGGCTCTCAGCACGGAGGCTCGGGACCTGCGACGGCGGGTCTCGTCGGTGGACGGCGAGAAGCGGTACGGGGACGGGCGGGTCGAGGCTCTGACCCGGGCGGCGCTGCTGGGGCCGATCGAGCGGAGCCTGGTGGCGCTGTCGTGGTGCACCTGCGCCCTTGGCCTAGCCCTGGTGCTGGCCGGGACAGGGCACTGACCCCTGCCTCATCCGCCTGGTCGCTCCGAAAGGGTGGCGGAGCTCCACACCCGCTTCTTTTAACGAAGCTTGACGTTCCTTTGACTTTGTATAAGTATTCCGACCGGTGTCCAACGGGGGTGCAGGGGTTGCCGACTGGAAGGAGGGTCGCCGCCGGTCGGCCCGCACCGCCATCGTCGGCGCAGCTTGGGCCGCCGTGCGCGAGGAAGGCCTGGCCGCCCTGAACATGCGCCATCTGGCGGCGCGGGCCGGGGTCACCACACCGACCCTCTACGCCTACTTCGACTCGAAGAACGACATCTACGACGCCATGTTCGGCCAGGCTGCGGCCGAGTTCGTCGAGGTGGTCTCGGCCCCCATGTCCACCTACGACCCGAAACAGATCCTGTGGGAGCGGGCCCGCCGGTTCGTGGCCTTCTGCACCGCCGACGTAGCGCGATACCAGCTGCTGTTCCAGCGCACCATCCCCGGGTTCGAGCCGTCCGCCGACTCGTACAGTCACGCCGTCACCGCGCTGGAGGTGTCCCGGCGCCAGCTGGCCGGCATCGGCATCACCGATCCGAAGCACCTGGACATCTGGACCGCCCTGCTCACCGGCCTGATCGACCAGCAGATCTCCAACGATCCCGGCGGCGACCGCTGGGAGCGGCTCACCGAGCAGTTCGTCGACATGTACCTCTCCTACTGCCTCTCCCCATCCACCCACCGGACCGCACCTGCAAAGAAAGGATCCCGCAAGTGACCACCAAGATCGACGAGA
The DNA here is from genome assembly GCA_035312965.1 of Acidimicrobiales bacterium. Lineage (GTDB taxonomy): Bacteria > Actinomycetota > Acidimicrobiia > Acidimicrobiales > Palsa-688 > JAKCDU01. The sequence goes on along the minus strand of DATGAX010000077.1, from coordinate 4,009 downwards.
TCGGGCCGAACGTCTACCGCCTGTCCACGCTGGTCCCGGACATCGGCCCCACCGGACTCACGTTCAACCAGTTCCTGGTCGTCGACGAGGAACCCCTCCTGTTCCACACCGGGCATCGCTCTATGTTCCCTTCGGTGCGGGAGGCCTTCGAGCGGGTCATCCCGGTGGACCGCCTGCGTTGGATCACCTTCGGCCACGTCGAGTCCGACGAGTGCGGCGCCATGAACGAGTTCCTCGCCGTCGCCCCCCACGCCCAGGTCGCCCACGGCGGCCTCGGGTGCATGGTGTCGATCGGCGAGATGGCCGATCGGCCGCCCCGCCCGCTGGCCGACGGAGAGGTGATCGAGACGGGCGCCATGCGCTTCCGCCACATCGACACGCCCCATGTGCCCCACGCCTGGGAGGCGCGCGTGCTCTTCGAGGAGACGACCGGGACGTTGTTCGGCGGCGACCTGTTCACCCATCTCGGCGACGGCCCCCCGGTGACCGAAGGCGACATCCTCGGCCCGGCGTCCCAGGCCGAGGACATGTTCGGCTACAGCTGCCTCGGGCCGTCCACCCCGGCGACCGTCGAGCGTCTGGCCCAGCTGGAGCCGAAGACGGTGGCCACCATGCACGGCTCGTCGTTCGCCGGCGACGGGGCCGCCGCCCTGCGGGCCCTGGCGGCCGACTACCGGAGGCGCATGGCGGCGGGCGCCGATGCGTAGCGCCCGGCAGGGCTCGGTGCGCACGACCGTCTACGCGCCGCCCGAGAAGGTGTACGGCGTCCTGGCCTCGCTGGAGCGCATGGGCGACTGGAGCCCCGAGTGCTACAAGGTGGCGTGGCTGGACGGGGCGTCGTCGCCGGCCCGGCCGGGCGCCCGGTTCAAGGGCTGGAACCGCTACAGCTTCCTGCGCTGGACCATGACGTGCGAGGTCAAGACGGCCGAGCCGGGCACGGAGATCTCCTGGGCCACGAAGAAGGGCGACCGCGACCTCGTGACGTGGCGCTACCGGATGGAGCCGACGGGGGACGGCGGCACGGAGCTCACCGAGTCGTTCGAATGCCACTGGCTGCCCCCGTCAGCCGTGCTGGCCGAGGACTTCCTCATGGTCGACCGCGACCGGCGGCGGGAGCGGGCCATGCAGGCCACCCTCGACCGCATCAAGGCGGCCGCCGAGGGCTGACCAACCGCGCTCCGGGGCGCGACGGCTTCGGACAAAGGGCCGGCCCTGGATCAGCGGGTCATGTGCACCACATACGGGCTGCTCGTCATGTTGGCCAAGGTGTAGGGCGCGGGGCAGGCGTGCATGCCGTTGTCGAAGGTCGCGGTCCAACCGACGGTGTAGGTCCGGCCCGGCTGCGGCGCCGCCAACCTGATCGACAACACGACCAGCCCGGTACCGTGGCTGGCCACCGTCGCGGTCTTGACTCCCGGTGCGGTGACGGTCGCCTGGAGGGTGACGTGCCCTTGGCTGTCGCCGGGATCCGACGACTCGGAAGCCTCGATCTGGACCGTGGGTCGGGCTGCCGGAACGGTGAGGGCGCCATTCTGGATCGTCACTCCGTACAGCTGCACGAAGTCGGGATCCACCCCTGTCAGTATCGAGCAGTCCCTGAAAGTCGGGCTGTTGGCCGCCCTGGCGGGCGCCCTCGGCGCCACCAAGAGGCCGGCTACCACGGACAGGCACATCAAGACGGCGGCGAGCACCCGGCTTCGGGCGCGGAGCGGTTCCGGCATCGTATTTCCCCCAGACGTCAGCGGTTCGTGTCATCTGTACGTGGGGATCGGCGGAAGGGATTGCCGCGCGTCCCAGCGCCTTCAGTCGCGGGCCGGGCCGATGTCCGTACCGGATCCCGGACCGGTACGGTGACCTCCATGCGCACGGCGCACGGGGGGAGAGGCCGGTGGCGGATCGCCACCGCCGTAGTGCTGGTCCTGCTCCCGGCTTGTTCGTCGCAGTCGTCGACGATCAAGCCTGCGGCCGCCGCGTCGGGAGGGCAGGGCACGCCTGTCTCCTCCACCACTTCCACCACGCCACCCCAGGCGCCGCCCACGACAGCCCCTCCCCCTCCCGCCCCACCCCGGATAGTCGCTCCGCCGTGGACGACCCAGCCGGGCGAGGGGGTATGGGCACCGGCGGGGCGGACGGTGCAGGGCGCACCGGCGGTGTACGTCACGACGGTGCACCAATCCGGCCACCCGGTCGGGGTGGCGTGGATGGACACCGGCCGGCTGCGGTTCGCCCTCTACGCCGGCACCACGCAGCCGGCCGGCCACTGGTCGAACGATGGAGCCGTACCGCCGACCCTCTGGGGGTCCCTCGTCGCCACCATGAACTCCGGGTTCCGGCTCAACCAGTCGATGGGCGGCTTCTACCTCGATGGCACCGCCGCCGTACCTCTGCGCAACGGGGGCGCCTCCTTCGTGGTGTACCGCGACGGATCGGCGACGGTGGCCGAGTGGGGCCGGGACGCCACGCTGTCGCCGGCGGTGGCGGCCGTCCGCCAGAACCTCGACCTGCTCGTCGACCACGGAGCCCCCACCCCGGCCGCGGCCGACCCGAATCCCTCCCGGGTGTGGGGCGCGCCGTATCACGGCAACGTGGTCACGTGGCGGTCGGCACTCGGCGTCGATCGGCAGGGAGACGTCCTGTACGTGGCCGGCCCGGCCCTGCTACCGCCCACCTTGGCCGCCATCATGGTGGCGGCGGGCGCGACCCGGGCCATGGAGCTCGACATCAACCCGCTGTGGGACAACTTCGACTACTTCCAGGGACCGCCGACGGCGTTGAAGAGCAGCCAGCTCCTGCCGATCATGCAGTTCCCGGCCGACCACTTCCTGCACCCCTACTGGCGCGACTTCATCGCCGCCTTCGCCCGCCCGGGGTGACGCCTGGCCGGCGCCGGCCCCTACCCGTGGGCGGCGCCGGTGACCGATCCGGCTCGAGCGGGAACCCCCTCCGCGGTCGAGCGTGAGGCCCAGGCCCGACGCAGCAGCTCGTCGAGCGAGAGACGGCCGGTCCCCATCAGGGCCACGACCAGAGCCATGGTGATCAGGGCCAGGTTGAGCTGGTAGCCGCCCCCGGGGGCGTTCGAGACGATGCCGTTCTTCCACGTCACGGTGATCATGGCCATCACCATGTCGCCGACCAGGCCTACCGCGGCCAGACGACCGAGGAACCCGACGCCGACACCGATCCCGCCGAAGAACTCGGTGATCCCGGCCAGCACGGTGAAGAAGACGGCGGGATGCAGGTGGGCCACCTCCCCGAAGAACCTGGAGGCCTGGTGGACCCCGCCCCCGCCGAACAGCCCGAACAGCTTGCCTCCGCCGTTGTAGATGAAGACCCAGGCCAGGCCGATCCTGACTCCGAGAAGGGCCACGTCCCGGGCCGGACGGGCCTCCGGGACGGCATGGACCCGGGTGTAGACCTCCCGGAGGCGGTCGGGTACTGCGATCATCTGACCTCTCCCCGTCGACAGTCCATTGCAGCCCTTTCGCGTTCTCTCCTGGTCCGGTGGCCGATGCCGAGCCGGACGGGTGCCGAAGTTGTTCCCAAGGTACGGGCTGGCGCCCCCCAGAGATTCGACCCCTCAGTTCGCCGGGTCACCGAACTGCACCCCGTCACTACTGCGCGCCGTCCCCGCCGGCGTCGTCACCACCACCGGCAACGAACTCGACGACGTGTACTTCTGCCCCGCATCCGGAGCCGTCGCCCGGATCTGCGTATCCGAATCCACGGTGAAGGTGGCCACCAAGTCCTCGAAGGCGACGTCTGTCGTCCCCGCGAAATCCGAGCCGGTCATCGTCACCTCTACACCGCCGTGGACCGGGACCCAGGTGGGCGTCACCGCGGTGACAGTGGGAGCGTCACCTTCTGCCATGCGGCCTCCAGTCTCAGAGTGGGCCGGTCCTCCATCTGGCGAGAGACCGGCGCGGTGGTCGGCGAACGCTAGCGCCGGCCGGGGCGCGGAGGCCTAGGGTTCAACCGACAGACACCCCGCCGGAAGGCCATGGCCGACTCG
>DATGAX010000076.1:0-4141 GCA_035312965.1 Acidimicrobiales bacterium | reverse complement strand
CGTAGGCCGCTGCGAAGGGGAGGAGGCGCTGCGGTTCCTGTCCCACGTCTTCTGGTTCACGATGGAGTTCGGCGTGGTCTTCGAGCGGGGTGAGCTCAAAGCCTACGGCGCCGGCATCCTGTCGTCGGTGGGGGAGACGGCCGGCTTCTCGGAGGCCGACGTCCGGCCCGTCGACTTCTGGGCCATGGGATCGGCCGACTACGACATCACCCGGTTCCAGCCCGTCCTGTACTCGTGGCCGTCGCCCGCCGCCCTCGAGGACGGACTTTCCGGGTTCCTCGCTTCTTTCGACGACGGCACCCCGGCCGCTTTACGAAGGGCGGGCTGAGCACTTACGATCGCGGCAGCTTCTATGAGCCGCGGGAAACCACCTCCAAGTCCCCTGGGGGAGCCACCATCCGCCCGAACAGGCCGGGAGGAGGTCCCCCTTGTCAGCATCAGTATCAGCATCAGCTGAAGCGCTGGGTGCCGTCATCCGGCCGGTGTCAGGTACCCCGGTCGTCGCCCTCACCATCGCCCTGGTCGTGGCCGCCGTGATGGTGGTCCTGGCGGCTTCGTGGTTCTTCCACTGTCGGGGCGGCCGGCGCTGACGCCCGGGCCGGCGCCTACTCGGCGTCGGGACCCAGCCACCCGGGAGCGCGTTCGAGCAGGTACTGGCTGACGGCCAGCGCCTTGTCGAAGGTCTCGCACAGGAGCTCCTCCCCGGCCAGGACCCGGGCCAGCGAAACCTGCTGGCGGGCCACGATGGTGATGCGCCGCTCCGCCGCGTCGGTGGGGGAGGCGTAGCTGTCGATGGCCGACGACTCCAGGGGCAGCTCGATGCCGCCGATGCCGGCCAGGTCGATGGCCAGGCGCAGCAGGTCCGGACCGTCGGGGAGGGGCGGCAGGGCCCACGTGAAGGTGAGTGGGAACCGGAAGTCGTCGGGCGGCTCCTCGCCCTCCGGCAGGTCGACGACCAGATCCTCGAAGGCGAGCAGCACCCGGGGGTCGACCTCGAGCGCCAGATGCAGGTCGAGCGGACCGTTGCAGGCGTCCTCGGGGTGAAGGTCCACCTCCCACGCCTGGCGCAGGGAGTAGGTCTCGACGAAATGACGTTCGTCGTGCACGTGGAAGCCGTGGTCCACCGCATGATCCTTGAGCTCTGCGACATACCCGGCCACGTCGATGACCGCCAAGCGAGACCGTCCTTTTCCCTTTCCGGCTGCTGTCGGGTAGACCCTACCGGGTGACTTCCGGCGAGGCCGCCCTGCAGGTCCTGCACGACGCCGCCACGGCGGTGGCGAGTGCCCTCGCCGGCCTGGACGATTGGGGCCCGTCCGGTCGGCGCCCGGACCAGTACCGCAGTGACGTGGTCGCTGACGAGGCCGCGCTGGCGGTGCTGTCGGCGGCCGGTTTCGGGGCGTACAGCGAGGAGTCGGGGCTCCACGGAGGAGACCGCCCCGTCCGGGTGGTCGTCGACCCGGTGGACGGGTCGACGAACGCGGCCCGCGGCCTGCCGTGGTGGGCTACCAGCCTCTGCGCCGTGGACGGCGACGGGCCGCTCGCCGCGCTGGTGGTCAACCAGGCGACCGGTGCCCGGTACAGCGCCGTCCGGGGCGGCGGGGCGTACTGCGGGTCGGACCCGATCCGGCCTACCGGATGCACGGCGATGGCATCGGCCATCGTGGCCTTCTCCGGTTACCCACGCACCTACCTGGGCTGGTCCCAGTACCGCAGCCTGGGGGCGGCGGCGCTGGACCTGTGCGCCGTGGCCGCCGGTACGCTCGACGCCTTCATCGACTGCGGGGTGCAGTCCCTCGCTCCCTGGGACTACCTGGGTAGCCTGCTGATCTGCGCCGAGGCGGGCGCCGTCGTGACCGAAGCTCGGGGGCGCGAACTGGTGGTGACCGGCGGTTCCGAGCGGCGGACCGTGGTGGCGGCGGCCACCCCGTCCCTTCTGGCGGAGGCGTTGTCAGCCCGGCGGCTGCTGGACGGCGCCGGAAAATAAATGCTTTGACTCCGGCGAAGTGGCATGATCTCATCAATGCACCACGACCAGTCGAAGGGAGGGCACGGATGACGAACGCAATCATGACGGCTTCGAGCTTCTGCGCGCCCTCCGCCACCTGGTCGCGACCGCGTCCGGCCGGCGTGTCGCTCACGTGGGCACCGGTGTACCAGCTCTCCGCTTTGGGGACCGGTGTCGCAGTGCACGCGCAGAAGCGATTCACGATGGCCGGAGCCGATATCGACGGTTGGCCGCTGGGCCCTCGGGAAGGGACGTCCGGATAGGACGAATCCCCCACTCCGAGAGAGGGTCCAGAGGCCGCCGGGAAATCCCCGGCGGCCTCTTCGTTTTCCAGGACCGCTACGAGAAGAGACGAGAAGAGAAAGGAACGGCGACATGTTCGCCTACGAGCTGGAGCAGGAGTACATAGACCTGACCGGGCCCGACGGTGAGCCGTCCGTCGATTGGGACGCGGCCAGCTGCCGGGACGGCACCGGCTCGATGACCGATCTCTTCTTCTCCGACGAGATCCCCGACATCATCGAGGCCAAGCGCATCTGCGCCACCTGCCCGGTGGCCGCGCCGTGCCTGGAGGGCGCCCTGGACCGGCGCGAGCCGTGGGGCGTGTGGGGTGGGCAGCTGTTCTTCAACGGCCGCATCCTGGCCCAGAAGCGCAAGCGGGGCCGGCCGCCCAAGAATCCCGCCCCCGGGATGCAGTTGACCGCCTAGCGCGGTCCTGCTCCCCGGGTGGTGGGGGCCCGGCGCGGTTCCGTGGCCGTGCGCCGACGAGATTGTGTTCGATCATCGACAACAGTTGTCGAAATTTGCACACAATCCGCCACCGGCCCGTCGAACCTCTACGGTGCAGGCCATGCCCGGGGAGTCGCCGACCGTCATCGTGTCGGCGTGCCTCCTCGGCGTGGCCTGCAACCACAAGGGCGGCGCCTCGCCCTCCGCCGAGGTCGCCGCGCTGGCCGGCCGTCACCGCCTCATCCCGGTGTGCCCGGAAGTGGCCGGGGGCCTGCCCACGCCGCGGCCGGCCGCCGAGCGGGGTCCGGACGGACGGGTCCGCACGGCCGAGGGGACCGACGTGACGGCCTTCTACGAGCGGGGCGCGGCCCACGCCGTCTCGGTGGCCTCCACCGCCCGGGCGGTGGGTGCGGTGCTAAAGGCCCGGTCCCCGTCGTGCGGCTGCCATCTGATCTACGACGGGACCCACACCCGGACGCTCGTCGCCGGTGATGGGACCACGGCCGCCGCTCTGCGCCGGGCCGGGATCCCGGTGTGCTCGGAGGAGGACCTGGTCGGGGCTCTACCATGGGAGACCCCGGGCGCATAGCTCAGCTGGTTAGAGCACCGCGCTTACAACGCGGTGGCCGGGGGTTCGAGTCCCTCTGCGCCCACCTCCCGCGCTCACCGTGACCCCCGGCGGCGGCCGGTCAGAAGCCCGGCTTCTTGTCGCTCATCCCCTCCTTGAGATTCCGGTCGTCCGGGTACCCGTGGTAGCCGATCTGATCGTCTTCCAGATCCACCTCGACCTGCATCGTGTACACGCTGGAGGCCTCGGCCTCCCGGCCGCTGGCGCCCACCCAGCCGACGGGCCGGCCGTGGTCCACGACGATGTACCAGGTCGACACCTTGTCCGGGCTGGAGCGGCTCTTCAGGTCGTCCAGGCGTTCTTTGATGGCCGCGATCATCAGCTCCTTGGCCTCTTTGGTGCCGGTGCTCCACTGCGATCGACCGGCTCTGGTCTTGGACTTCCCTTCGAAATGCTTGTCGCCGTGGTCGTCGTAGAGGTACTCCGTCTCCTTCTCGGCGGCGGCCGGGGCCCGCCCGGCCCACTTCTTCTCCTTCTTCTCCCGCTCGAAGTCCTCCCAGGACTTCTCCGGCTGGGACGAGGACGACGAGGACGAGGAGGACGCCGCGGCGGCCGCACGTGCGGGAGCGGGGGCAGCAGCCGGGGCCGCAGCAGCAGCCGGTGGCGGAGCAGCGGCCGGTGGCGGAGCAGCAGCCGGTGGCGGGGCGGGCGCCGGCCCCCGCCCCCGATCCTTCTTCTTGGCCCAGGCGTCGGTCGCCTTCTTGGCCAGTGATTCCTTCCTGGCATCCGAGCTGCTCTGCATGTCCGGGCTCCTCCCTTAGTCCTCGGAGGTGCTG
>DATGAX010000075.1:0-4263 GCA_035312965.1 Acidimicrobiales bacterium | reverse complement strand
CCGATGCGCAACACGCAGAAGGGCAAGCCGCTCTTCACCCTCGAGGAGCGCATGCAGATGATCAGCGAGTCGGTGTCGCACCTGCCCAACGTCTCACTCGACTCCTTCTCGAGCCTGGTCGTCGACCTGGCCCGCAAGGTGGGGGCCGATGTGATCGTCAAGGGGCTGAGGGTGGCGTCCGACGCCGAGGCGGAGCTGCAGCAGGCCCAGATGAACAAGAAGGTGTCCGGCATCGAGACGCTGTTCATCCCCTGCTCGTCGGAGTACTCGTTCATCGCCTCCAAGTACGTACGGGACTTCGCCAAATTCGGCGGCGCCGACCGGATCGGGTCCACCGTCCCCGGGCCGGTGCTGCACATGCTCAAGGTGAAGTTCACGTGAGCATGGATGACTTCGGGGACGCCGCGCCCCCGGTCGACACCGAGGGGCTGATCCGCCGGGTGATCGAGATGATCGACGGCACTCGGGCCCTGCCGCTGTCGTCGTCGGTGAAATTGGACAACAAGGAGGAGGTGCTCGAGCTCCTCGAGGAGGCCTCCCACCGCCTGCCCGACGAGACCCGCCAGGCCCGGTGGATGCTCAAGGAGCGCGAGGAGTACCTGGCCAAGATGCAGCGGGAGGGTGACGACATCGTGCACGCCGCCCGCCTCCAGGCCGAGCGCATGGTCCAACGCACCGAGATCGTCCGGGAGGCCCAGGCCGCGGCCCGCCGCATGGTGGAGGACGCCCGGGACGAGGCCCGCCGCCTGCGCATGGAGGCGGAGGACTACTGCGACCAGAAGCTCGCCGCCTTCGAGGTGGTCCTCGACCGCACCATCAAGACCGTCGCCGCCGGGCGGGAGAAGCTGTCGATCACGCCGCCCCCCATCGTCGACGGTCCGGACGTCCGGGTGGCCGGCGTCGATGCCGACGAGGACTGGGGGGGCGACGAGGCCTTCTTCGACCAGGATCTCGCCTGACCGCCTGCCGACCGCGTCACCTGCCATGACCCACAACCCGTGGTTCGTACCGATAACAGCTATCCGGCGGTCGATCGGCAACCGCCAGCACGAGGTCCGGCGCGGCCGGATCGGCGGCCTGAAGGTGGCGGACAGCCAGGTGCTGGACGACTCCGAAGTGGAGGCCGACGTGCACCTCGACTCGGTGGACGGCGGCATCGAGGTCTCGGGCCTGATCGACGCACCGTGGGTGGGCGAGTGCCGGCGCTGCCTCAAGCCGGTGGGAGGCGAGCTGCGGGCCGAGGTGAGGGAGCTGTACCGGCCCCGGCCGCCGGGTGAGCCCCCCGACCAGGACGAGGAGACCTATCCCCTGCGCGGGGAACTGCTGGATCTGCGCCCCCTCGTCCGCGACGCCATCCTGCTCGAGCTGCCCATCGCCCCGCTGTGCCGGCCCGACTGCGCCGGGCTGTGCCCCACCTGCGGCGCCGACCTGGCCGAAGGACCGTGCGAGTGCCCCGCGCCCGGCGCCGACCCCAGGTGGGCGGCGCTGGACGCCCTCCTGGAAGCGGACCCGGGCGCCCGCCGGGGCGGCGAGGGGCCTGGCGACGCGGACCCCGGCCGGAGCGCCTAGACTGTCCCGGCTGGTCCGGCTGGTTCCCGCGCGTCCCGGCCCGACCCAGCCTTGCTGCGCCCGCCGAGTACGGAGAACCTCTCACAATGGCCGTCCCCAAGAAGAAGACCTCGAAGGCCAAGAGCCGCAGCCGCCGGGCCGGCGCCTGGTCGCTGACCGTGCCGGCGCGCAGCATCTGCCCGCAGTGCCACAACGCCAAGCTGCCCCATGTGGTCTGCCCGAACTGCGGGTGGTACAAGGGTCGCCAGGCCATCGACGTCGGCTGACTCATTGAGCGGCACTGAGCTGCCCATCGCGGTCGACGCCATGGGCGGCGACCGGGCGCCGGGCGAGATCGTGGCCGGGGCCCGGCAGGCGGCCGAGGCGGGCGCGCCGATCCTGCTGGTCGGCGACCCGGACCGGATGGGCGACACCGGTGATATGGCCGTGGAGGCCGCCTCGGAAGTGATCGAGATGCACGAGGATCCGGGCCGAGCGGTACGGGTCAAGAAGGACTCGTCGCTGATCCGGGCGGCCGAAGCGGTGCGCGACGGCCGGGCCGGCGCCATGGTGAGCGCCGGCAACACGGGCGCCGCCATGGCCAGCGCCCTGTTCCGCATGGGCCGCATCAAGGGGGTGGCCCGGCCCGCCATCGCCACCGTCATCCCGGTCCCCGGTTCGACCCCGACCGTGCTGCTCGACGCCGGGGCCAACGCCGAGTGCGCCGCCGCCTGGCTGGTGCAGTTCGCCCAGATGGGCTCGGTCTTCTCCCGGGTCCGCCTCGGGGTGGCGCGGCCGCGCGTCGGGCTCCTGTCCATCGGCGAGGAGCCGGGCAAGGGGAATCCGCTGGCCAAGGAGACGCACGAGCTGCTGGCCGCCGGGGCGGCGGGGCCGGGGGTCGAGTTCGTCGGCAACGTCGAGGGGCGCGACGTCATGTCCGAGGCCGCCGACGTCATCGTGACCGATGGCTTCACCGGCAACGTGGTCCTCAAGACGCTCGAGGGCGCCATGAAGTTCGCCTTCGGCGCCGTCCTCGGCGCGGTGACGTCGGATGCGGTGCCCAAAGCGGCCGGCGACGCCGTGCTCGGCCAGCTGATGCCTCTCGCCGGCGAGATGGATCCCGAGACCTACGGGGGAGCGCTGCTGCTCGGCGTGGACGGGGTCTGCATCATCAGCCACGGGTCGTCGTCGGCCCGGGCCATCGTCAACGCGGTGGACGTGGCCCGCCGCGCCGTGGCCGACGACCTGGTCGGGCAGCTGCGGGCCGCCGTGTCGGCCGGCGCCCCGGCGGGGGCTGACCACAGGTAGCCGATTAGGATTCTTCTGATGCCCGCCGAAACGCACGTCGCCGGAAGCCCGATGGACCGCCAGCAGGTGTTCGAGCTGATCCGCAACAACCTGTCCGACATCCTGGAGGTCAAGGCGGAGTCCATCTCCGAGAGCGATTCGTTCGGCGAGGACCTCGGTGCCGATTCCCTTGCGTTGATCGAGCTCGTGGAGGCGCTCGAGGAGGAGCTGTCGGAGCGCACGGTCGGGTTCCGCATCGACGACGAGGACCTCGAGGATCTCAAGACGGTTCGCGACGCGGTCGACTACGTCATGGCCAAGCTTCAGGCCGACTAGGCGGCCGGGGCGTAGGGACGACTCTGAGCGCGGGGGTAACCGAACCCGAACCGCCTGGGGAGGCCCGCCTGGGCCTGGCCGGGCGTCTGGGCTGGGTCGTGGGCGACGAGGGTCTGCTCGTCCAGGCTCTGCGCCACCGGTCCTGGTGCGCGGAGAACCCGGGCTGGTCCTCGAACGAGCGGCTCGAGTTCCTGGGCGACTCGGTGCTCGGGCTGATCGTCACCAGCTATCTCTTCCGGACCTATCCCGACATCCCGGAGGGCGAGCTCAGCAAGGTCCGGGCGTCGGTGGTCAACTCGGCCACTCTGGCCGAGGTCGCCGCCGAGCTCGACCTGGGGCCGTCCCTCATGCTCGGCAAGGGTGAGGACCAGTCGGGGGGGCGCGAGAAGCCCTCCATCCTGGCCGACGCCACCGAGGCCCTCATCGGTGCGGTGTACATCGACTGCGGTTGGGACGCCGCCCAGGCGACCGTGATGAGGCTGTTCGGCCCGCGTATCGAGGAAGCCGCCGCCGGCCCCGGGGGCCAGGACTACAAGACCCGGCTGCAGGAGGTCTGCGCCCGGATGTACGACCAGCTGCCGCGGTACTCGGTGACCGACGAGGGCCCCGACCATGCCAAGGAGTTCGAGGCGACCGTGTACCTGCAGCGCGAGCCGTACGCCACCGGTCGCGGTCGCTCGAAGAAGCAGGCCGAACAGGCGGCCGCCCGCAACGCCTGGGAGCGGCTCAACGCCGAGCCCGTCGTGGGGACCGCCTGACCCGCCGGTGCCGGAGCTGGCCGAGGTCGAGACGATCCGCCGGGACGTGGCCGCCCTCTACGCGGGCCGCGCCATCACCGGCGTCGAGGTGCACGGGGTCCGGTCCGTCCGCCGCCACGCCGTCCCGGGCGAGTTCATCTCCCGGGTCGCCGGCCGGCGCCTGGTCGCCGCCCGCCGGCGGGGCAAGTACCTCCTGCTCGACCTGGACGGCGGTGACACGGTGGTCGCCCACCTGGGGATGAGCGGCCAGCTCCTCACGGCCGATCCCGGCCAGCCGCTGGCCAGGCACACCCACGTCCGGTTGGCCTTCGACACCGGACCCGATCTGCGGTTC
>DATGAX010000074.1:0-6476 GCA_035312965.1 Acidimicrobiales bacterium | reverse complement strand
GAAGATCCGTCCGAGCTCGTCGTCGGCCACCTTGCCCACGAAACGCACCCGGCCGCCGAGGGAGGCCATGCACGCCGCGGTGTTGGCCGCCGACCCGCCCGACGCGTGGGCCACAGGCTGGATGGACGCGTAGAGCTGCTCGGCCCGGGCCCCGTCCACCAGGGCCATCGTCCCCTTCTCCAACCCGAGCTGCGCCACCCCGGCATCGTCGCTGCGGGCCAGGACGTCGACGATGGCGTGGCCCAGCACGACAGCCGAAGCGGGGGACGGATCAGGCATGGCCGCCGACCGTACTCCGCCCGTCGCCAGCGGGGAAGACCGGGCGCAGAGCCGGACAGAAGCCGCAACGAGGAAGGGGTCCGGCCCGTTCAAGCCCTCCCGGCCGGTGCTCTTCTATCGTTGCGTGCGGCCGTCGATGCCGGCCGCGTGGGAAGAACGAGGAGTGCGACCCGAGTGGAGCTAGACGCCAGATACAGGCTGCCCAGGAACGCCCGGCCGGAGCGCTACGAGCTGGAGCTGCGCCCCGACCTCGGCGCGGCCCGCTTCGACGGGACCGTCACGGTGACGGTGGAGGTGACCGAGCCGTCTTCGAGGCTCGTGCTCCACGCCGCCGATCTGGACATCTCCGCCGCCCGGCTGGAACGGCCGGGGGGTGCGGGGGGACCGGACGTGCGGCCGGTGTGGGCGACCGACGAGGAGGCGCAGACGCTGACGCTGGCCTTCGACGACCCGGTGGAGCCCGGTACGTACCGGCTGTCGCTCACCTTCGCGGGGACGCTCAACGACCAGCTGCGGGGGTTCTACCGCAGCACGTTCCGGGCCGACGACGGCACCGAGCGGGTGATCGCCACCACGCAGTTCGAGGCGTCGGACGCCCGTCGGGCCTTCCCGTGCTGGGACGAGCCCGACTTCAAGGCCGTGTTCTCCGTGACCCTGGTGATCGAACGCGGCCTCACCGGCCTCTCCAACGGCGCCCTCGAGTCGACGCGGGTGCTCGACGACGGCCGGGTCGAACTGCGCTTCTCGGACACCATGCCGATGTCCACCTACCTGGTGGCCTTCGTGGTCGGGCCCTACGAGCTGACCGACCCGCTGGTCGTGGACGGGATTCCCATCCGGATCGCCGCCGTCCCCGGCAAACTCGGCCTCACCGCCTTCGCCTTGGACGCGGCCCGCCACTCGCTGCACTTCCTCGCCGACTACTTCGGGATCCCCTACCCGGCCGAGAAGCTGGACCACATCGCCGTCCCGGACTTCGCCTTCGGCGCCATGGAGAACCTGGGCTGCGTCACCTACCGCGAGAGCTTCCTCCTGGCCGACCCGGACACGTCGGCCAGCACCGAGCTCCAGAGGATCGCCATCGTGGTGGCCCACGAGACGGCCCACATGTGGTTCGGCGACCTGGTCACCATGAGGTGGTGGGACGGGATATGGCTCAACGAGGCGTTCGCCACCTTCATGGAGCTCACCACCACCGATGCGTTCCGCCCGGAGTGGCAGGTGTGGACGACGTTCGGGGCGGCCAAGGCGGCGGCGCTGGGCATCGACGGCCTGCTCGCCACCCGGTCGGTCGAGTACCCGGTGGGGCGCACGGAGGAGGCGGAGGGCATGTTCGACGTGCTGACCTACCAGAAGGGCGGGTCGGTGCTGAAGATGCTCGAGCAGTACCTCGGTGCCGAGGTGTTCAGGAAGGGCATCGCCCACTACCTCGCCACCCACGCCTACGGCAATACCGAGACGGCCGACCTCTGGGACGCCATCGAGACGGTGTCGGGGGAACCGGTGCGCACCATCATGGGGACCTGGATCCACCAGGGCGGCTACCCCATGGTGCACGCCGACCTGGGCGAGGATCCCTCGACCGTGGTGCTGCGCCAACGCCGCTTCTTGTACACCCCGTCGGAGCCCGACACCGCCCGCTGGGCCGTCCCGGTCAACCTCCGGGCGTCGGTCGGCGGCGTCATCCAGCACGACCGCCTGCTCCTCGAGCAGGAGGAAGGGTCCTACACCTTCTCCGGCCCGGTGGACTGGGTGGTGGTCAATGACGGGGCGTGGGGCTTCTACCGGGTGCGTTACTCGCCCCGCCTGTGGTCCCGCCTGGTGGCCGCCGGCCCGACCGGGGTGCTGGCCCCCCTCGAGCGCCTGGAGCTGGTCGGTAACACGTGGGCCGCGGTGGTGGCCGGTGAGGCCGACCTGTCCGAGTGGGCGGCCGCCGCCGAAGCGGTCTCGGCCGACCCGGATCCCGACGTCTGGGCGTCGCTGGCCGGGGTCCTCAACCTGCTCGACCTGATCGGCGACGAGCCCGACCGCGCCGCCCTGCGCCGATTCGCCCACCGGCTGGCCCGCCCGGCGTGGGACCGCGTGGGTTGGGAACCCGAGCCCGGCGAGAGCGAGCGGACCGCCACCGCCCGCAGCCGGGTGCTGGCCGTCCTGGCCCGGCCCGGTGGCGACCACGAAGTGATCGCCGAGACGAGGCGGCGCCTCTCCGCCCACCTGGCCGACCCCCACGGTGAGGCGCTGGCGCCGGACCTGGTGGACCGGGCGGCCCACATCGCGGTGGCCGAAGGGGGCCGACCGGCCTGGGCCGAGGTCCTCGATGCCTACCGGGGGGCCGACGTGCCCCAGGACCGCATGCGCTACCTGTACGCACTGGCCGAGACGCCGTTCGACGACCTGCGCATGCAGACGCTCGAGATGGCCCTGGGACCGGACGTCCGCACCCAGGACGCTCCGTTCCTCATGGCCGAGATCCTGGCCCGGCGGGGAGCGGCACCTCAGGTGTGGTCGTGGATCGAGGCCAACGTGGACCGGATCCTCAGCCGGTTCCCGTCCACCCTCTCGGTGCGGCTCTTCGAAGCCACCGCGGCCATCATCGATCCCGCCCTGGCCGCCCGGGTCCACGCCTTCTGCGCCCACACCGACCTGGGCATAAGCCCCATCCGCCAGCGGCAGATCCTCGAGCGGATGGACGTCAACGTCCGTCTGGCCCAGCGGCTGCGGGGCTCCATGAGCGCGGCGCTGGGCACCGACTGACGGCGCGCGGGTGGCGGGCGGCGATGCCGCCCACCACGCGTGGAAACCGCCACCCTGCTCACATCATTCCCAACCAGGGCCGGGGACCAAACCGGTCGGGGCCGGCGGGCCGACCGCCGGACGGTCAGTCGCCGTCGCCCCCCGGCCCGGTCAGCCCCTCCACCCGCTGCTTGACCCGCTCCAGGCGCTCGGTGGCCAGGGCGTGCAGGCGCTCAGCCCGCTCGTACAGGTCGGCCGCCGCCTCGATACCCAGCTCGCCCGCCGCCAGCTGGGCTGTGATCTGCTCCAACTCGGCCATCAGCTCCTCGAACGTGCGTCCGTCCCCCGGCGGGCCCGCCCCCGCGGCCGGCGCCGACGCGTCACCCGGGCTCATCGGTCACCTCCTGGACCACCGCGGTCAGCACCCCGCGGGCCAGCCGGGCCCGCACCACGGCGCCCGCCGGGACGCCGGCCGCCGACCGCAGCACCCGACCGTCGGGGCCGGTCACGACGGCATAGCCCCGCTCGAGCGTGCGGGCCGGGGACAATGCCCGCAGATGGCGCAGATCGGCCGCCGCCTGCCCCTCGGCCCGCCCGAAGGCGGCCCAGAACGGCCGGCGCCAGTCGAGGGCGGCCAACCGGGCCGCCTCGGCCCGGACCCGCCCGGCCGGATGAGCGCCACCGAGGCGCGCTCCGGCCAGGCCGAGCCGCTGATCGGAGCGCTCCAGTGCCCGGCGCGCCGCGGTGGCCGGCTCGACCGAACCCAACCGGCGCTCCTCCGTAGCCACCCGGGCCTGCAGGGTGCCGGCGGCTCGCGCCAAGGCGGCGTCGACCTGGCGCCCGAGGGCGGCCAGATCGGGCAGTACCGCGGTGGCGGCCAACGACGGCGTCCCGCACCTCAGGTCGGCCACCTCGTCGCAGAGGGGCCGGTCCCCCTCGTGGCCGATGGCCGACACGACGGGAACGGGGACGGCGGCCACTGCCCGGCACACCTCCTCGGTGCTCCACGGGAGCAGCGACGGGGCGTCGCCGCCGCCCCGGGCCAGGATGACCACCTCTACGCCGGGCCGGGCGACCAGTCGGGCCAGTGCCTCGACGATGGTGAGGGCGGCCGCCGGCCCCGACACCGTCGTCTCCTCGAACACCACCGGGTAGCCGGGGCAGCGGGCGGCGACCACCGACTCGATGTCCTTGCGCACCGCCGCCTCGGAGCCGCACACCACGCCCACGGCGGCCGGGAGCAGCGGGATGGGCCGGCGGGGCCGGCCGATCAGCCCCTCGGCGGCCAGCCGGGTGCGGGTGGCCGAGATCATGGCCGCGATGGCGCCCGCGCCGACGGGCACGACCTCCTCGGCCACGAGCTGGAGCTGGCCCCGCTCGTTGGACCACTGCAGGCTGGCCACCACCGACACCCGCTCGCCGCCGACGATGCGCGACCGCCGCACCGCGGCCGGCGCCACCCGGACCTGGATCTGGGCCACCCGGTCCCGCAGGGTGAAGAACACGTGCCCGCCCCGGGATGTGGTGGGCCGGTAGACTTCCCCCTCGACCGCGATACGTCCGATGGCCACCAGCGACCGGGCGATCTCCCCCGACAGCCTCACCAGCGAGACGGGGCGGGGTGCGCCCGATCCCGGGTCGGTGTCGAAGAGAGGCAGGGTCACCGGACCAGGCTAGCGAGAGGGTGCGACGATGCCGCCGGCCCGATCGTGCGCCGCACCCCTCGCCGGGCTGGGGCCCCGGGATCGGAGATAGTTAGCATGGATCAGACAACTGAGCAGGAGAGCATTTGAACGACCACCAGACCGGCCGGTCATTCGCCGCCCTCGGTATCGATGCCGACCTGGTCGGCTCTCTCTCCGACCGGGGCATCCTCGAGCCGTTCCCGATCCAGAACCTGACCATCCCCGATGCGCTCGCCGGCCGCGACGTCTGCGGCAAGGCCAAGACCGGGTCGGGCAAGACCCTGGCCTTCGGCCTCCCGCTCTTGCAGCGCCTCAGGCGGCCGCTCCAGGAGGCCGACGGCCAACC
Source organism: Acidimicrobiales bacterium (assembly GCA_035312965.1). Classification (GTDB taxonomy): domain Bacteria; phylum Actinomycetota; class Acidimicrobiia; order Acidimicrobiales; family Palsa-688; genus JAKCDU01. The sequence continues at coordinate 1,433 of DATGAX010000074.1, read as the reverse complement.
GGGCCGGGGCCGGGCCCCCCGCGGCCTGGTCCTGGTGCCGACCCGGGAGCTGGCCCGCCAGGTCGCCGACGTGCTGCAACCGCTGGCCGACGTCCGTGGGCTGACCCTCGGCGTGAGCTACGGCGGGACCAACATGGACGCCCAGGTCAAGTCGGTGCGGGCCGGGCTCGACGTGGTGATCGCCACCCCGGGCCGGCTCATCGACCTGCGGCAGCGGGGCGAGATCGACCTGGGCCAGATCGAGACCGTGGTGCTCGACGAGGCCGACCGGATGGCCGACATGGGGTTCACGCCCCAGGTCGAGTGGCTGCTGCGCCACCTCGTCCGACCGCACCAGTCGATGCTCTTCTCCGCCACCCTCGACGGAGACGTCGACCGCCTGATCCGCCACGAGCTGACCGATCCGGTGTACCACGAGGTGGCGTCCAGCACGGCGACCGTAACCGGGATGGCCCACCGCTTCATCCAGGTCCACCAGCTGGACAAGGTGAAGGTCACGGCGGCCATATGCCGGACCAACTCCCGCACCATCGTGTTCACCCGCACGAAGCGCAACGCCGACCGGCTGACGGAGTCGTTGCGCAAGGAGGGCGTCGACGCCCGGGCCATCCACGGGGACCTCCGCCAGCAGATCCGGGAACGGGCCCTGCGCTCCTTCTCGGAGGGCCGCCTCGGTGTGCTGGTGGCCACCGACGTGGCCGCCCGGGGCCTCGACGTCGAGGACATCGACGTGGTCGTGCACTACGACCCGCCCGAGGACCACAAGGCTTACCTGCACCGGTCGGGCCGCACCGCCCGGGCCGGGCGCGAGGGCATGGTCGTGACGCTCGTGCTGTGGAACGAGCACATGGACGTCGAGCGGATCCAGAAGCGTCTGGGCCTGACCGGGCCCATCATCGAGATGTTCTCCAACGATCCCAGGCTGGCCCACCTGCGGGCCTGGGAGCCCGAAGCGTCCACCGGCATCTGACGGCGCGCCCCGCCCGTGCGCCCGGCTCTCGAGACCATCGGATTCGCGCTGGCGGTCGTCGCCGTCGTCGCCGTCGTCCTGTCCGCCATCCGCAACGTGGTCCTGCCGCGGGCGGCCCAGAGCCTGATCCCCCGGCTGATCGTCCGCAGCGTCCGCGCCGTGTTCCGCGTCCGGGCCCGCCGCGCCGCCACCTACGAGGACCGCGACCGGATCATGGCCATGCTGGCCCCGATCTCGCTGGTGCTCCTGCTGGTCAGCTGGCTCCTGATCCTCCTCGTCTCCTACTCGGTGATGTTCTTCTGCCTGGGCCGCTGGTCGATCGGGGGCGCCATCCGGCTGTCGGGGTCGTCGCTGGTGACCCTGGGCTCGGTGTCGGACCACCGCTTCTGGCCGTCGGTGCTGACCTACACCGAGGCCGGGCTGGGCCTGCTCCTGGTGGCGTTGTTCATCACCTACTTCCCGA
>DATGAX010000073.1:0-6103 GCA_035312965.1 Acidimicrobiales bacterium | reverse complement strand
GATCGAGCCGGCTCACGGGCCTGGTCGCCAGCTTGGTGCTGCTCGAGGCCAGGACCCGGCCGTCGGCCGACACGACCTGAGAGAACGTGTCACCTCGACCGGACGGGAGCTGAGCGGGAAGGCGACCGATGCGCACGAGTGACACCACATCGTTGAGCTGAGCCCGGGCGGTGGTCTCCACCCCTTCGGTCATCGAGGCTCTGAGCAGGGCGATCAGCCCGACCGCCCCGACGGCGAGCGCGGCGGCCACGACGACCACACCCACCACAGTGGTCCGGGCCCGGACCGAGCTCAGGGCCCCGACCAGCCGCGAGCGGCGGAGCCGGTCAGCCGCCATCACTCGCCAGCCGGTAGCCGGCCCCCCGGATGGTCTCGAGGGCCTGCCGGCCGAACGGTATGTCGATCTTGCGGCGGAGGTAGCGGACGTAGACCTCGACGATGTTGTCGTCGCCGTCGAAGTCGAAGTCCCAGACGTGGGCCAGGATCTCGGACTTCGAGACGACCTGGCCGGCCCGGCGCATGAGGAACTCCAGGAGTGAGAACTCCCGTCCGCTCAACGAGATCTCCTTCTCCCCTCGGCGACAGGCATGGGCGGCCGGATCGAGCGTGAGGTCGCCGGCCCGCAGCACCGTCGGCCGGGCCCGGGCGCCGCGGCGCAACAATGCCCGCAGGTGGGCGACGAGCACCACGAACGAGAAGGGCTTGGCCAGGAAGTCGTCGGCGCCGGTATCGAGGGCCTCGGCTTCGTCCCACTCCCCGGACTTGGCGCTCAGCATCAGGATGGGCGTCCAGTTGCCCTCGTCCCGGAGGGCGGCGCATACCTTGTAGCCGTTGATCTTCGGCAGCAGGATGTCCAGCACGATGGCGTCATAGGGGTGCTCGCGCGCCAGCCAGAGGCCCTCTTCACCATCGGCCGCCACGTCCACTGCAAAGCCGTCATCCTCGAGGCCGCGCTTGATCGCAGCCGCAACGCGCCGGTGGTCCTCGACGACGAGAATGCGCATGGCGGTCTCCTTTGACCACAAGTGTGGCAGCCGCGAGCTGAAGACCGGCTGAGGGGCGGCTGAATCCGAAGGCTGTGGCGCCGGCCGGCGGGCGGGGTAGCACTCATATCGACATGGAATCCGGGCACGGTTGGTCCCGGCCGGCATTCAGCGTGCTTTCAGCCTCCATCCGCCAGAGTGGGGCGGTATGAGCGCTCCGCCTCTTCCCGAGCGCTACCAGGTGATCGGCCAGGGCGACGCCGCCGCCCCGCGCCCCGGCCCGCGCCGCGGCGGGAAGTACAGCCGGAAGCGCTCCCGCCGGCGGTGGCTGTGGTTACTGACCGTCCCCGGCGTCGTTCTCGCCCTCTTCGTGTGGTCGGTGCTCGGTGCCTACGCCACTGCCGGCAACGAGAACTTCTCGGCCAAGTGGGCCGACTGGCTCCGTTCCCACGACGCCGGCTTCCTGGTCAACCACTTCGAGGCGTACTACTACAGCCACAACGCGCCCAAGAAGGGCGGCCAGCCCAAGGCGCTCAACCCCGTCCCCAAGGCGTCGGTTGTCAAGGCGCCCGTCCCTCCGGCCATGCTGCCGGCCCCCGGTCCGGTACCGCTCGTCGTGTCACCGGCGCTGCCCGGCGAAGGCCAGTGGCAGCCCGTGGGCCCGCTGGTGCACGGTCAGGTCGGGATGTACGAAGCCCAGTTCCGGGCCGACACGATCTACACCAGCGAGATCACCAGCGCAGTCTGGATCGATCCCCTGCTGATCAAGGTGTCGATGGTCCCGGGCCGGACCGAACCCGGAGGAACCTGGCCGCATCCGCCTTACATCACGCCGGCCGAGCTCCCGGCGGTCGCCGGCGCCTTCAACGGGGGCTTCCGGTTCCAGGACGCCCATGGGGGCTTCTATCTCGACGGCCGCCCCGCCGTCCCGTTGCGAACCGGGGCCGCCTCGCTGGTCATCTACAACGACGGGCGGGTCAACGTGGGCTCGTGGGGCACCGACGTGACCATGACCCCGAAGGTGTCAGCGGTGTTGCAGAACCTGGTCCTCATGGTCGACGGGGGCGTCCTGTCGCCGTCGGCGACCTACAACGACACGCGGGTGTGGGGCAGCACGCTGGGTGCGAACGTGGTCGTGGCCCGCTCGGGCGTGGGCGTCACCGCCTCCGGCGCGTTGGTGTACGTCGCTGGACCAGCACTGACCGCCCGTACGCTCGCCGAATCGCTCCAACGGGCCGGCGCGGTGCGGGCCATGACGCTGGACATCAACCCCGAATGGGTGACGTTCAACTTCTTCAGCCATCCGGATCCGTCCAATCCGTCCCTGGTCGTGCCCAGCAAGCTCTATCCGAACATGCAGCGTTCGGCCAGCCGTTACCTCGGGCCCACCGAGGAGTCGCGGGACTTCTTCATGCTCTCCGTCGCGGGGGGCTGAGGGGAGCCGTTCCGCCCACCCGGCATGTAGCCTCTCCGGATCGCCGGAACGGACATCGCCTTCGACAACTTCGACAACTTCGACGCCGAGATCGCCGGGGCCATGCTCGAGAACCGCTACTCGGGCAACCGCGCCGGCGGGGGTCTGCCGGCCTATCTGAAGATCACCACCACCTCGGTCGGGCCGGGCCGGCTCACGTGCGAGCTCCCCGTGACCGAGGAGCTGCTCAACCCCTTCGGGGCGGCCCACGGCGGGGTGGTGTCAGCTCTGATCGACCACGCCCTCGGCGCCGTCTGCTTCCCGGTCATACCAAGGGGGTCGTGGCCCGCGACCCAGGAGTTCAAGCTCAACTTCACCGCGCCGGCCCGGCCCGGCCTGATGGTCGCGGAGGCGATGATCGTCTCGATGTCCAGGCGCACGGCGATCGTGCGGATCGACGTGGCCAGCGGTGGCCGGCTCGTCTGCGCGGCCCAGGGGACGGTCGCCATCATGGCGCCCAAGGCGCCGCCCGGCGGCGGCTCGCCGCCGGGTCCCCTCGACCCGCCGGCTTCGGCGACCTAGGTGGAGTGCCTAGGGCCGGCGCCCCGCCCTCATTGATCCGTCGGCGGCCCGGACCGCTTCAGGCCGGCGTGGGCACGGCCCGGGCATACACCAGGGTGGACACCACCCCGGTGGCGGTGTCGGTGAGACGGACCTCGATCGGGTCGTCGGGCTGGCCGCCGAGGGGCCGGCAGTCGGTCCGCACCGGCCCCACCTTGGCCTGGGCCAGGTAGCGGATGTCGAGCTCGGTGACCACCATCGGGCGGCCCGCCCGCCGCCCGGCCATGTCCTCGGCGGCCGACTCGGCCACGAGGGCCACCATCGCACCCTGCAGGGTGCCGGCCGGATTGCACACCTCCGGGCGCACCGCGATCTCCACCACCCCGCCGGCCGGGTCGACGGCCACGATGCCGGCTTCTTCTCGTAGCGGCTTCGAAAGGCGCTCGTGGCCCGAGAAGCGTCGGGTCATCATCGCCGGCGAGACCAGCGGCTTCGGCGGATCCTGAGCTTTCCGGGGCACGTGGGCGAAGCCGATGGCGCCGGCCGCCACGAGCCCCCCGGTGCCGTCGACCACCTCGACCTGTCCATGAGCCGACCGCCGGCCCCGGCGCAGGATGGTGGTGCTCGCCGACACCCGCCCCGGGGCGGGCCGGGACGCCATCCGCAAGGAAAGATCGGTGGTGAAGGTCCATGCCTCGGGGTCGGTGTCCAGGGTGACCCCGGCGGAGACATCCACGAGGAAGGTGAGCACGCTCAGCCTGAGGACGCCGTGGTGCAGCACCTCGGGCTGGATGTCTTCCATCTCGACAACCAGGCCCCGCTCGTCGAGGAGGGCGGTCGTACCGAGACGGGACGGGACGGCAGTGAGCTGGGAAGGGACGTCGGTCATGGGCGGGGGTGGGGACGAGCCGAGGGACTCTAGCGATCGGCGCCGCCGGCTGGATGCTCGTCAGGGGCGAAGGGCCGACACTTTCAGAGCCAGGCCGGGCAGGTTCCACCCTTCCCCGTCCCGGTAGGGAGCCAGAGCCGAGGCGGCAGCTTCCACGGCCAGCCGGCGGCTCTCGTCGTCGGCCCCCGCGTAGGCGTCGCCGAGGGGACCGATCGCCAGGAGGGTGGTCAGGTTGTCGCCCGCTTCCGCCTCGGTGACGTGGCGGGACCCGGACACGGGCTCGACGTCCACCTCGCGGAAGCCGGCCCCGGTGAGGACCTCGCGCAACCGCTCCTCCGTGTCGAGGGAGAACGGGCCGGGCTGGCCTGGGGCGGGAAGGACGAGCTCCGCCTTCAGCACCTCGACGGCGGCGAGCGTCGGGACGAACATCCACGGGTTGTCGCCCAGCGGGCCCCAAACGGCGCAGGCCAGGCGTCCACCCGGGCGTAAGGATCGCCCGATGTTGGCGAACGCGGAGACGGGGTCGGCGAAGAACATGACTCCGAACCGGGAGAAGGCCGCATCGAAATCCTCGCCCAAGGGCGCCGTCTGGGCGTCGGCGACCACGAACCGCACGTGGCCCAGGCCGGCCGCCGCCGATCGCCGGATGGCGCTGGCCACCATCCCGGCGGAGATGTCGACGCCGAGGACCTCCCCTTCCGCGCCCACCCGGCGGGCCAGCTCCACGGTCGTCGTGCCGGGCCCGCACCCGACGTCGAGGACACGCTGGCCCGGCTGGAGTGCGAGTGCGTCCATGACGGGGACGCCGTAGGCGTCGGACATCGAGTCGACGGACTGGGCCCGCCGGTCCCAGACCCCCGCCCGGCTCTCCCAGAATTCCTGCTGCTCCGCGTTGCCCTGGCTCACCTGGCTCAGGCTACCGGCGCCGACTTTGGGCCGCCGCGGCCGCAGTCCGGCGTCCAAGTGACGGCGCCTGCCTATCCGGTGCGCACGTCCTCGGCCACGTGGTGGGCCCACGCTTTCTCCTCGTCCCGATCCCGGTAGTCGCCGGCGAGCACGGCGGCCACCTTCTGGTCCATGAAGCCGTTCACGTGGTCGGGGAGCGATCCGTTGAAGGTGACGTGCTCGCGGGCGTGGACCCGGTTGGCCAGTAGACGCACCTCCGGCACGGGTGGGGCGTTGTGCCCGGAGAAGGCTCCCCCGAGCGGACCGCTCGAGAAGAAGTAGGTCGGCCGCTGCCTCAGCTCGCCCTTGTGGCGGCGAACGAACATCGAGGCGTCGTGGTGCCAGCGATTGCGGTAGAGGGCCCCACCGACGACGACCGCGTCGTACGGGTCGAGCTTGTTCGCCTTGCCGGCCGGGCTCACGTCGACGTCGAGCCCGTCTTCGCGCAGCTGCTCGGCGACCGTGTCGGCGATACCCGCGGTACCGCCGTGCTTGGAGCCGTAGGCGACCAGGACCTTCATCGGTCTCTCCTCTCATGGTGATCCGGCTTCCAGCATCGGCCGGACACCGCCCGCCGGGCCAGGACCGAAAGTCCCTTCTTGGCGGGCTCGGCGCAGGACTTGCCGTACCGGGAAGTAGCGCTCTGCGTGTGGTGGACTCGCGGGATGGACATCGCCGCGTTCCTGATCGAGCTCTACGGCCGCATACCGCCCCTGGTCGCCGAAGCCGCGGAAGGTCTCGAACCCGATCAGCTGATCTGGCGCCCCGCCGCCGGAGCCAACACCATCGGCTGGCTGGCGTGGCACATCGGCCGGGTGGAGGACGCGCAGATGGCCGATCTCACGGGAGGCGAGCAGGTCTGGGAGAGCGGATCGTGGGCCCGGCAGGTGGGTCTCGATCCCGACCCGGCCAACTCCGGTTACGGGCACACCCCCGAACAGGTCGCATCGGTCCGGCCCGAGAGCGCGGGTGCGCTCACCGGGTACCTCGATGCAGTGCACACCCGGGTGGTCGCCTTCCTGGAAGGACTGGACGCCGACGATCTCGATCGGATCGTGGACCGGCGCTGGGACCCGCCGGTCACCCTCGGCGTGCGGTTGGTGAGCATCGCCGACGACGGGCTACAGCACGCCGGACAGGCGGCGTACGTGAGGGGACTGCTCGGCACCTGATCCGTTCCGTCAGACAGAAGGTTCGGGCGTCAGGGTCGGCGGCGTGGTCGGCGGTGCGGTGGGCGGTCAGCGGAAGAAGCCGGCGATCCGGCCAAGCAGGTCGACATATTCCTGTTGCTCCGGCGGGCTCAGGCTGTTG
>DATGAX010000072.1:0-3564 GCA_035312965.1 Acidimicrobiales bacterium | reverse complement strand
AGTCTGCCCGACGGGCGGAGTTGGGCGCGACGGGTGCCACCGGGGGATGGGAAGCTGACCCGGTGGAGCCCGATCAGGCGCGCGCCGTGCTGGGCGTGCTGCCTGGCGCCGAGTGGGAGGAGGTCCGCACCGCCTATCGCCGTCTCTTGCGCCGTCACCACCCCGACGTCGCCTCCGGGACGCCGGCTGCGGGGGCGACCACAGCGCGAATCGTGGCCGCCTTCGGCGCCTTGCGGGCCGAACGGGCCGAGCACGCCGCTCGGGCGCATGAAAGGCTGCCCGCCCCTGGCGCGACCGCGGGCTCGACGCCCGGAGACGGGGAGTCGGCCGAGGGCGACACCGTGGTGCTGCCGGCGCCGGCCGACGAGGCCTTCCTCGCCCTGCTCGAGGCGGTGCAGGACGTGGGCGAGGCGACCTACGTCGACGCCGACGTGGGCCTCCTGGAGACGATCGTGGGATCGGGTCCGGGGGCCTGCTCCCTGGTCGTCTCCCTGCAGGGCCGGGGCAACGGCACCACCGAAGCCTTCGTGACCCTCGAGCCCCTGGGGCAGGGACCACCCCCTCCGCTGGCCCCCCTGGTCGCCGAGCTGGCCCGGAGGGCCCGGGCCCGGCTTTGAGTCCCGCACCTATGGTTCCCCCGAAGCGAGGAGGAGGGGCCGTGGGCTTGGAGGGCAGGGTGGCGTTGGTGAGCGGCGGGAGCAGGGGGATCGGCCGTGCCATCGCCCTTGCCCTGGCCGACGACGGGGCAACGGTGGCGGTGAACTACCGGCGGGACGGAGACGCGGCGGATGAGGTGGTGAAGCGCATCTCCGCCCACGGCGGCAGCGCCGCGGCCTACGCCGCGTCGGTTGACTCCTACGAGGACGACAAGGCCATGGTCGAGGCCGTCATCGCCGACTTCGGCCACGTCGACATCCTGGTGAACAACGCCGGTATCGCCAGCAGGGGGACCTCGGTGGTCGACACCGACCCGGCCGAGCTCGAGCGGGTGGTGCGCGTCCACGCCCTCGGCGCCCACCACCTGTGCCAGCTCGTGCTCCCGAGCATGCGCACCCGGCCACGGGGCGACATCGTCATGATCTCGAGCGTGGCCACGCTCAGCCACGGGGCCAACGGTGCGCCGTACAACATGGGCAAGGCCGCCCTGGAGGCCCTGGCCTTCACCCTGGCCAAGGAGGAGCGTGGCGACGGCGTGCGGGTCAACGTGGTCGCGCCTGGTCTGGTGGAGACGGAGATGGGCAGACGCCTCATGCGGGCCGCGGCGGGCATCACCGACCTACGGACTCTCGACTCCGCCGCTCCCTACGGGCGGGTGTGCCAGCCCGAGGACGTCGCCGGCGTCGTGCGCTTCCTCGTGTCGGAGGGAGCGGGCTATGTCAACGGCCAGAAGCTGTACGTCGACGGCGGGGGGATCTGACGGCCGGGCTCTGGCCCGCGCCGGCGCCGGTCTCCGCCGGAGCTTCGGTCTCCACGGCGGCGTCGGCTCCACCCACCTCGGCCCGCGCCGCCCGGGCGAGCCCCAGCGCCGCCAGAGCACGGTCGGCGTGGACCCGCATGTTGATCTCGCTCGATATGACGTCGAGGATGCGGCCGTCCTGGCCGATCACGAAGGTCGTGCGCTTGCTGAACAGCGGGCCGGGGCGCTTGACCCCATAGGAGCGGGCCACGGCCCGGTCAGGATCGGACAGCAGAGGGAAGTCGAGACCGTGACGATCGGCGAAGGTGGCCTGGCGGTCTACGGCGTCGGCGCTGATGCCGACGCGCCCGGCACCGGCAGCGGCGAACTCCGAGGCCATGTCGCGGAAGTGACAGCTCTCGGCCGTGCAGCCCGGCGTCATGGCCTTGGGGTAGAAGTAGAGGACCACTGGTCCCTGGGTGAGGAGGCTGGACAGCCGTACCGGGGCGCCGGACTGGTCGCTCAGCTCGAAGTCGGGGGCGATGTCTCCACGTTGCATGTCGGTATAACTTCTCCCCGTGCCGGGTCAGAACCTCCGAGACCGTATCCGAATGGCGCCCACCGAGGTGGAGGCGTTCCTCGCCGAGGCCCGAACGCTGCAGGTGGCCACCATCAACCCCGACGGCACCCCCCACCTGGTGGCCATGTGGTACGTGCTGCGCGACGGGAAGCTGGCCTTCTGGACCTACGGCCGCTCCCAGAAGGTGCAGAACCTGAGGCGTGATCCCCGCATCTCCTGCATGGTCGAAGACGGCAACCCCGGTGACTACGGCAGCCTCAGGGGGGTCTCGGTGAAGGGCACCGCCGAGGTGGTGGAGGACCGGGAGGTCGTGCTCCAGCTGGGACAGGACATCGCCTCCCGCTACTTCGGCGGCCTGGACGAGGCCGCCCGGGCGGGCGTGGCCCAGACCGGCGCCAAGCGGGTGGCGGTGATCGTCACGGCCGATCGGATCGTCTCCTGGGACCACCGCAAGCTGTCCCCGGCCGGTTGAGCAAGTGGACGGCGGGGACCGGTCCGGCCACGAGGAGCAGAACGAGCAGGAGGACCCCGAGGAGGACATCCGGCCTCTGTCCGTCGACCACGTCGACGGGGCCCTGTTGATCTCCTTTGGGGCGGTCCATCTGGGCCGGGAGGCCCTGGCCGTCGATCAGTTCACGGGGCTCTCGCGCTACCTGGGCCGGGTTCTGGCCGAAGGGGCGATCTCAGGGTTCCGGCCCTACTTCTTCGCCGACGGCCGGTCAGGGGACGTAGTCGGGTTCTTCCTGCTCGAGGGCAAACGGAGCCGCCTCGACGTACTGCGCCGGGAGGAGGACTTCATCCGCCACGTCCTGGAGGCAGGGGCGGCCACCGCCAACGTCCGGGTCCAGACCCTCATCGCCGGCTCGGAGGCCGGCCGCTTGGTCAATCTCTACCGGGAGGTCGGGCAGGATCTGGGCCTCATCCCGCCTCCCGGGGAGGCGAAGCAGGTGGATGACCGCGCACGTGGATGACCGCGCACGTGGATGACCGACGCCGGTGGACGACCGGAGCCTGCTGGATGGGTCACTGACCCGGAGGCGTGGCCCCTCCCGGGTAGTGGAACTCGAGACCGTCGCTTCGCAGGCGCTCGAGCACCCGCCCCCGGACCGCCCGGGTCAGCTCCTCGACCTGGCTGGGCATGACCCGCACGGCGAGGCGGATGGTGACGGCGTCGGGGGCGACGTCCTGGACCCCCAGCAGCTCCGGAGGGTCGAGGGCGTATTCGTTCCACGGTGGTTCGGAGGTGAGCGACCGCGCTGCCTCGGTCACGGCCGCGCCGGCCGCGGTGAGATCGACGCCGTGGGGGAGGGGCAGATCGACGAGGGCACGGGTCCAGCCGTCCGAGCGGTTGCCCACCTTGCGGATCTCACCGTTGGGGACGTACCACACGGTGCCGTCGAACGAGCGCATGCGGGTGGTGCGCAGGTTGAGGCTCTCGATCGTGCCCTTGGTCTCGCCGACGAGCACCATGTCGCCCACTCCGTACTGGTCCTCGACCAGGATCAACAGGCCGGAGAGGAAGTCGCGCACCAGGCTCTGCGCTCCGAAGCCGAGGGCAGCGCCTATGACCGTGGCGCCGCCCACGAAC
>DATGAX010000071.1:0-4568 GCA_035312965.1 Acidimicrobiales bacterium | reverse complement strand
TGGGCAACCTGCTCGGCCCCAATGCGTTCTACGCCTACGTCTCGGGCAAGCTGTTCGAGAAGGCGGTTTCGGCCATCCCGTCCGGCACGGCCATCACCGCGGCGTCCATCAAGACCGCCCTCTACACGCTGAAGAACGAGACCCTCGGTGGCCTGGCCCCGCCGCTCACCTTCACGTCCGGGCAACCCGACCTGGTCAACTGCTACTTCGTCTTCGGCCAGTCGGCCGGCCAGTTCACCACCCCATCCGGGCTGTCCACGACCTGCGCCCCGGCCCCGCTCGTGAGCGCCATCGTCTCCAGCTTGCCGAAGGCCTGATCCCCGGAGCCTGATCTCGAGGGAGGGGACCGCACCCCCCCAGCGGTCCCCTCCCTCGCCCCACGGAGCCAACGCCATGGAGTTCGTCCCTTACATAGTCAGCGGCTTGGTGGCCGGGTCGGTCTACGGCCTGGCCGGCACCGGTCTGGTGCTGACCTACAAGACGTCGGCGGTCTTCAACTTCGCCCACGGCGCGCTGGCCACGCTCTCGGCCTTCGTCTTCTACACGCTGTTCGTCTCCCACGGGGTGCCGTGGCCGGTGGCCGGCCTCATCTGCCTCCTCCTGGTGGCGCCGGTCACCGGCATGGGCCTGGAATGGGTGGCCCGCCACCTGGCCGGCACCAGCCTGGCCGTGCGGGTGGCCTCCACCGTGGGCATCCTGCTCACCATCCAGGCGTCGATCGTCCTGATCTACGGCTCCACCAACGACAAGACCTTCCCCCACTTCCTCCCCCAGGCCGGCTTCCACATCGGCAGCACGCCCGTCACGGCCGAGGATCTGATCATCGTCGGGGTGGCCCTGGCCGCCACCGCCGGCCTCTACGCTTTCTTCCGCCTCAGCCGCCTGGGGGTGGCGATGCGTGCGGTCGTGGACAATCCCGATCTCCTGGATCTGGCCGGCACCCGGCCCCGCACCGTCCGCCGCTGGGCCTGGATCATCGGTTCCGTTTTCGCCATGGCGTCCGGGCTGTTGATCGGCCCGCTGCTCACGCCGCTCAACGCCACCACCATGACGCTGCTGGTGATCACCGCGTTCGGCGCCGCCGCCCTCGGGGGCTTCACCAACCTGCCCATGACCTACGCCGGCGGCCTGGCCCTCGGCCTGCTGCAGGCGCTGAGCACCAAGTACTTCACCACCGGGTTCTGGACCGGTCTGGCCCCCGCCCTTCCCTTCGTCGTCCTGTTCGCCGTCCTGTTGCTCTCGCCGAAGCGGCGCCTCGTGGACCGCTCGCTGATCATCCCGCGGCAGCATTCGACGTGGACCGCGCCGCTCCGGGTCCAAGCGGCCGGAGGGTCCGGGGTCCTGGTCCTCCTGTGCTTCGTGCCGGCCTTCGCCGGACTGCACCTCGACGACTGGGCCAACGCCCTGTCGACGACCATCCTGTTCCTCTCGCTCGGGTTGCTCGTCCGCACATCGGGTCAGGTGTCGCTCTGCCATGTCAGCTTCCTGGCCATCGGGGCGTGCGCCATGGGCCGGCTCACGGTCGTCCACCACGTCCCGTGGTTGCTCGCCCTTCTGATCAGCGGGGCCATCGCGGTGCCGGTGGGTGCCGTGCTCGCCATCCCCGCCATTCGCCTTTCCGGCCTGTACCTGGCACTGGCCACGTTCGGGTTCGGGTTGCTGCTGCAGGACATGTTCTACAGCGAGAGCTACATGTTCGGCGGTTTCGGCGAGCCCGTCACGGTGCCCCGGCCTCATCTCTCCTGGCTGTCGCTCGACAGCGACAAGGGCTATTACTACCTGCTGCTCGGTGCCACCGCGCTGATCGCCGCCGCCGTGGTCGCGGTCAACCACAGCCGCCTCGGCCGCCTCCTGCGCGGCCTGGCCGACAGCCCCACCGGGCTGGCCACATCGGGAGCGGCGGTCAACACCACCCGGGTGCTGGTGTTCTGCATCTCCGCCTTCCTGGCCGCCGTCGCCGGCGCCCTCCAGGCCGCCGTCACGCCCATCACGGGCGGCAGCTACCAGCCGCTGGTGTCGCTGACCTTCTTCGCCCTCATCATCATCACGGTGGGCGGCGAGCCGTGGTACGCGCTGATCGCCGGCCTCGGATTCACCCTCATCCCGTCCTACTGGAGCAGCCCCAACACGGCGCACTGGCTGGAGCTCCTCTTCGGTGTGGGCGCGGTCGGCTACGCCCTCACCCCCGACGACCGCCGGGGCGTGCCGGTCCTCCTGCAACAGGCCCTCGACCGGTTCCGGACCACCCGGGCGCCTGCGCCGGCCCGCCCCGCCGGCCCGCCCACCGCGGCCGCCGCCCGCGCCGTCACCCCGGCCGGCCCGGCCGAGCTGCGCATCGACCACCTGGTGGTGCGGTTCGGCGGCCTGGTCGCGGTCGACGACGTGACCCTCTCCGCCCCGACCGGCCGCATCACGGGGCTCATCGGTCCCAACGGGGCGGGCAAGACGACGACGTTCAACGCCTGCTCCGGGCTGGTACGGCCGGCCCGCGGGACGGTCACGCTGTCGGGCGCCGACCTCTCCCAGTCGTCGGTAGCGGTCCGGGCCCGGGCCGGACTGGGCCGCACGTTCCAGCACTTCGAACTGTTCGACAGCCTCGATGTCGGACAAAACGTCGCCCTCGGTGCAGAAGGAGCTTTCGCCGGCACCAACCCCCTACGCCACGTCGCCTCGACCCGCGCCGAAAAGCGCAGAATCGAGCAGGCCACCGAATCTGCGCTCGAGACCTGCCAACTGGTCCCGCTCGCCGGCCACATCGTGGGCGCCCTGTCCACCGGCCAACGACGGCTGGTGGAGCTGGCCCGCTGCCTAGCCGGCGAATTCCCCCTGCTGTTGCTGGACGAACCTTCATCCGGCCTCGACGCCTCCGAGACCGGCCGGTTCGGCGAGATCCTGCGCACCGCGGTCGAGCAACGAGGCATCGGCGTGCTCCTCGTCGAGCACGACATGTCCCTCGTCACCGGGTTCTGCGACTACCTCTACGTCCTCGACTTCGGCCGCCTGATCTTCGAGGGCACGCCGGCCGAGGCGGTGGCCTCCGCCCTGGTCCAGGCCGCCTATCTCGGCAGCGACGACGTCGAAGAGGTCCTGGCGTGAGCGCGCCCTCGGCCCTCAGCCTGCAGTCGGTCACCGCCGGCTACGGCCGCACCACCGTTCTGCGCGACGTCAACGTGGACGTCCCCTCGTCGAGCGTCGTCGCCCTGCTCGGCCCCAACGGGGCGGGCAAGACGACCACGCTGCGGGTGGTCGCGGGGCTGGTCCGGCCGCAGTCGGGTCGGGTGCTGCTGGGCCACCGGGACGTGACCCGCCTCGGCCCGGCCGACCGGGCCCGGGCCGGCGTGTGCCTGATCCCGGAAGGGCGCGGCGTCTTTCCCAACCTGACCGTGCGCGAAAACCTCCGCCTGCAGGTGCCCCCCTGGCAGGCCGACGACCGGACCGACGCCGCCATCGACGCCTTCCCGGTGCTGGGCGAGCGGCTGGACCAGACGGCCGTCACCATGTCCGGCGGCCAGCAGCAGATGCTGGCGGTGGCCCGTGCCTTCCTGGCCCAGCCGTCGGTGGTGGTGCTGGACGAGGTGTCGATGGGGTTGGCACCGAAGGTGGTGGACCAGATCTACGCCGGGCTCCGACGCCTGACCGAAGCCGGCCTGTCGTTACTGCTGGTGGAGCAGTACGTGGGCCGGGCCCTCGAGATGGCCGACCACGTGGTCCTCCTGGACCGGGGCCAGGTCAGCTACTCCGGCCCGGCCGCATCGGTGGACGAATCGACGATCGTGAGTTCCTACCTCCACCTAGGATCCGTGACCAAGGAGGGTGACGTTTGTCCGGCCCATTGAACGGTCTGAGGGTGGTCGACTGCTCCTGGGGCACCGCCGGCCCGCGCATCAGCTGGATGCTGGCCGACTACGGCGCCGACGTGGTGGCGGTCGAACGCCCGGGCGGCGATCCGCTGCGCACCCTCGAGCCGCACACCTTCTCGGTGCTCAGGCGGGGCAAGGACCACGCCGAGCTGGACCTGAAGTCGCCCGAGGGCCGAGCCCGGCTCCTCGAATTGCTCGACGGGGCCGACGTGATGATCACGGGCTGGAAGCCCGGGGCGGCGGGCCGGCTGGGCCTCGACTACGAGACGCTCCACCCGTCCTTCCCGTCGCTGGTGGTCTGCGAGGTCACCGGCTTCGGCCCGACCGGTCCCTGGCGCGACGTGCCCGGCTACGAGGCCATCGTGCACGCGGTGGTCGGCACCATGGCCGAGCAGGCCGGGTATCGCGACGGCCCGATCTACGAAGGGCTGCCGTTCGCCGCCATAGGAGCCGCCTACATGGGGACCATCGGCACGCTGGCCGCCCTGTACCGCCGCCACACCGACGGCGCCGGCCGGCTCGTGCAGACCTCGCTGGCCGACGGCGCCCTGGCCTACCTGTCGATGCTCTGGGGCCGTTCCGACCAGACCACCGGGGGCATGCCGAAGCCGGGCGCCCACCGACTGGTGTCCCGTTCCTTTCTCTGCGCCGACGATCGTTACATCGGCGTGCACACCGGCGCGGTCGGCGCCTTCGGCCGCCTGATGA
>DATGAX010000070.1:0-5932 GCA_035312965.1 Acidimicrobiales bacterium | reverse complement strand
CACACCTTCTGGCCGGTCACCCGCCACCCGTCGGCGGTCGGGGTCGCCCGGCACGTCAACCCGGCCAGGTTGCTGCCCGTGCCCGGCTCCGAGAAGCCCTGGCACCAGATCTCGTCGCCCCGCAGGAGGCGGGGGACCATCTCGGCGGCCAGGTCGGGCGGGGCGAAGTCGATCATGGTCGGCGCCAGCACCTCGGTCATCGAATAGCCACCCGGCTCCACCAGGGCCCGCATCATCAGTGCCTCGCCCAGATAGGCCCGCAGCACCGGCGGTCCGCCGAGGCCGCCGACCCGCTCGGGCCAGCCCCAGCGCATCCAGCCGGCGTCGAAGCCCAGCCGCTTCACCTTGGCCAGCTGGGCCATGTGTTGGTCGAGCGACGGGTTGGCGCCGGTGGGTTTCAGCTCGCCGGCGTGGTCGTCCAGCCACTCGTGGAGGCCGCGGCGGAATGTCTCGAGGTCCAACCCGGGCTACTGGCCGGCCGGCTCGGGTCGCGTCGGGTCGTGGGCCCGCCCGGAGTCGCGCGCCCCGCTACGGCGCAGGAAGGTCATCGACCTGGTGCGGAGGCGCCAGCCGGCATCCGTGCGCCGGTAGCTGTCGGTGTACCAACCGATGCGCATGTCGTGGTTGGTCTGGTCGACGAAGCAGAGGGGCTGGCGGCCGGTGCCGGTATCGCCGGCCAGATCGAGAGCCGGCGGCCCGGTGAGGAACAGCCCCTTGGGGGCGGCCTCGACCAGCGCCGGGAAGTCGCCGAGCGCGTACGTGGCACCGAAGGCGGAGTAGGTGCCGTCGGGCGTGAAGACGGCGAGGACGGCGCCGATGTCGTTCTGCGTCATCCCGACGGCGTAGCGGGCCAGCAGTTGCTCGATCTCCAGAATGTCGGACTGAAGGGCATGGTCCATGGCCGGGGAGCAGGCTACAGTATCTACTACTTGATATGGGAGAGCCGCGCCTGCCACCGCTCCCACTGGACAGTTGGGGGGACCAGATCATCGATGCGCTGCAGGTCGGCCGCGCCTCCCTGCTCAACGATCAGCTGCGCTCCGCTCTTGACGCCCGCGATACGGCCGGCCTGGCCGCCGTCCTGCCCCATGCCATCACCACCCTTCTCCACCATCCCAAGCTGGCGGGCCGGTTCCTGGCCTTCAACGGCGCGCTGCTGAGCGACGCCGCCCTCCCGGAGCGGTGGCGGGAGCTCATGGTCCTGCGGGTGGCGTGGCGCACCGGATCGGGCTACGAGTGGCGCCAGCACGTGCGGATGTCGACTCGCTTCGGGATCTCCGAAGACGAGATCCGGGCCGTGGCCGCCGGGCACGGCCATTGGGACCGGCCCGAAGGGGACCTGCTGGCCGCGGTGGACGAGCTGCTCGACGGCTATGCCATCTCGGAGCCGACCTGGCAGGCCCTGGCCTCCCATCTGGACCGGGCCCAGCTGGTCGAGGTGCCCTTCGTCGTCGGCGCCTACGCCATGCTCGCCATGGCCTACAAGAGCTTCGCCATGCAGCCCGACGCCAGCCTGCTGGCGTCCGCCACCACCGGTATCCCGAATCCCGAGGAGTGAGATGTCACGTGTGCCCAAACCACCGGAAGGGAGCTGGACCCAGCACTACGACCTGGGTACGGCCCCGATCTCGTACGAGGATTCCATCTCTGCCGAATTCCACCAGCTCGAGAGCGAGGCGATCTTCAAGCGGGCGTGGCTGAACGTCGGGCGGGTCGAGCAGCTGCCCCGCAACGGCAGCTACTTCACCAAGGAGCTGGCGGTGGCCAAGACCTCGGTGGTCGTCGTCCGGGATCAGTCCGGCGGGGTCCGCGCCTTCTACAACATGTGCCGCCACCGCGGGAACAAGCTCGTCTGGAACGACTTCCCAGGTGAGGAAACCAACGGCGTGTGCCGCCAGTTCGTGTGCAAGTACCACGGTTGGCGCTACGACCTGGACGGGGCGCTCAAGTTCGTGCAGCAGGAGGAGGAGTTCTTCGACCTGGACAAGGCCGACTTCGGCCTGGTACCGGTGCACTGCGACACCTGGGAAGGGTTCATCTTCGTCAATCTGGCCAAAGAGCCGGCGCAGCCGCTGCGGGAGTTCCTCGGCCCCATGGTGACGGCGCTGGAGGGCTATCGCTTCGGCGAGCTGACGGAGCGGTGGTTCTACCGCGGGCCGGTCGCCAGCAACTGGAAGCTGTACATGGACGCCTTCCAGGAGTTCTACCATGCGCCGGTTCTGCACGCCCGCCAGACGCCGGCGGAGTGGTCGGCGCCGGCGCAGAAGGCCGGCTTCGAAGCGCCGTACTACAGGATCGAAGGCCCGCACCGGGTGGTCAGCACCTCGGGGATCCGGCCGTGGGAGCTGAGCGAGGCCCAGCGCAAGCCGATCGAGGCGGTCACCCGCAGCGGCCTGTTCGGGCCATGGGATGCTCCCGACCTGGGCGAGATGCCGGCCGGTCTCAACCCGTCCCGGGCCGACCCGTGGGGTCTCGACTCGTTCCAGATCTGGCCCAACTTCGTCATCCTCATCTGGGGTCAGGGCTGGTACCTCACGTACCACTACTGGCCGACGTCGTACAACACCCACATGTTCGAGGGGACGCTCTACTTCGTCCCGGCCAAGACGGCTCGGGAGCGGCTGGCCCACGAGCTGGCCGCGGTCACGTTCAAGGAGTACGGATTGCAGGACGCCAATACGCTGGAAGCGACGCAGACCATGCTCGAGTCCCGGGCCATCACGCACTTCCCCCTCATGGACCAGGAAGTCCTGTGCCGGCACCTGCACAAGGTCGCCGGCGAATGGGTCGACGAATACCGGGCCGAGAGCGCGGGAGTGGGGATCTGATGCTGCCCGAGGACTTCTCCGACCTGGAGCCGTTCGCCTCCAAGTGGTGCCTGGCGACCGAGCGGGAGCGCTACGCCGAACGGCTGGCCACGCCCATGGCGGACATGCAGGCGTTGTATGACGCCATCCTGCCGCGGGCCGAAGACGCCATCGCGTACTGCGACAAGTTCCCCCTCGACGACATGCCCGAGGATGCGACCAACCTCCTCCATCTCCTGTACTCGATGGTGATGGTGTCCTTCCCGGTCGAGTGCTGGGGCCAGGCGCGTGTTCCCGACACCGGCGCGGCCTACCTCGACCTGGTGTCCGAACCAGGGCCCTGACGGTTGCTACTGCTTGGCCAAGCGGGAGAGCAGGTTGATCAGGGTGGCCTGCTCCTTCGGGCTGAGCACGGCGAGGAACTCGTCCTCCGCCCGGTACCCGCGTTGGGTTACCAGTCTGACGATCCGCCGCCCCTCGGCGGTCAGGTACGAGCGGACGATGCGCCCGTGGTTGGCGTCCGCCCTCCGCTCGACCAGGCCGCTCTGCTCCAGGGCGGTGAGCGCGAGCTGGGCCGCCTGTGGCGTGACCAGCAGCCGGCGGGCCAGCTCCGCGCCGGACAGTCCCGGCTCGGTGAGCAGGCGGTTGAGCGCCCCCAGCTGGGTGGGGGTTACGCCCGAACCGGCGATGGCGTCGTTGACGGCCCGGTGCCCGTAGTGGAACGCCCGCTTGAGCAGCCACAGGGCGTGCTCTGGCTGGGGGTCCGGGACGGCAGCGGCGCTCACGGGCTGGATTCTACTTCACCTCTTATCAAGTACTTGCAATCTGTGGGAAGGATTCCGGATGCGCCTCGGACTGATGATCGGCTCGGATCGCGATCGGCCCCGCCATGAGCGGGTGGCCGGCCTCGTCGCCGATGTGCAGGCGGCGGAGACCGCCGGCTTCGCCTCGTTCTTCATCCCGCAGATCCCGGGCTACCTGGACGCCATGACCGCAATCGCCCTCATGGGCGCGGCGACCCAGCGGATCGAGATCGGGACCGCCGTGGTGCCGGTCCAGACCCGCCACCCGCTCGTGATGGCGCAGCAGGCCCTGACCACCCAGATCGTCTGTGGCGGCCGGTTCACCCTGGGCCTGGGCGCATCCCACCATTGGATCGTCACCGAGCAGCTCGGGCTGCCTTACGACCGGCCCGCCCACCTGGTGCGCGACTACCTGTCCGTATTCCAGGCTGCGGTCAGCAAGGGTCCCGGGCACGTGGACGTCGACACGGAGTCGTTCCGGGTGCACAGCCCGATCGACGTCTCCGATCCCGGTCCGATGCCCGTGCTCGTCGCTGCGCTCGCGCCGGTGATGCTGCGGCTGGCCGGTGAGATGGCGGACGGCACCATCCTGTGGATGGCCGACGAGCGGGCCGTCTCGGAGCACGTCGCCCCCCGGCTCGGCCAGGCCGCGGCGTCGGCCGGCCGGAACGAGCCGCGCATCGTCGCCTGCGTGCCGGTCGCCCTCTGCCGGCCCGGGGACGTGGACGCCGCCCGTGATCACGCCAACCAGATGCTCGGTCACGCCGAGGCGTCACCGAACTATGTGCGGCTGCTGGAGCACGGCGATGCCAACGACGTCGGTGACTGCATGGCCGCCGGCACCGAGGAAGACATCGTGACCCGCCTCCAGCGCTACCGCGACGCCGGCGTCACCGACCTGGCGGCGCGCGTGGTTCCCTTCGGGACCGACCGGGAGTCCAGAATCGACTCCAAACGCCGGACCGGCGAGTTCCTATCCAGCCTGGCGCCTGCGATCTGACCGGGACCTGCGACAGGCCGCGGAAGTTGGAGGAGCGGCATCTCTCGACGTCGTCCTGTGCGGGTTCCGGGTGAAGATCGTCCTGGGCGTCAGTGCTCGCCGTCGAGGGCGGCCCACGTGTGCTGACCGACGACCCCGTCGACTTCGAGATTGTGGCCCATCTGGAAGGCCATGAGGGCGGCGCGGGTCTGGTCGCCGAACCGGCCGTCGACCGACCCGGGGTCTTCGCCATGGGCGATGAGCTTCTGCTGCAACTCGGTGACCAGGTCCCCGTGGTCTCCGTGGCGTGTTGTGGTTTTGGACATTGCCCAGAAGCTACCGCCCGGCTCGAGGCGACGGTCGGGTTGTGTCCGATCGGCGTGCCGTCCGCCCGGTCGGGGATTGGTGAGGTCGACGGGCAGCCGAGCCGACCTGCGTACCACCCGAATATCACAAGTAGTTGAGATATATCATCGGGACCCGATGGCGGATGCCCGAAGCGCCCATGGCTACCACGAGCTCCGGGTCAAACGCGTCGTGGACGAAACTCCCGACACGAAGTCCTTCGCTCTGGACGTGCCTGCCGAGCTGGCCGACCTGTTCACCTATCGTCCCGGCCAGTTCTGCACGTTCCGGGTCCGCATCGGTGATGAGCAGCATCTACGCTCCTACTCGATGTCGAGCGCACCCGAGTCCGACCCCGACCTGACCGTCACGGTCAAGCGGGTGCCGGGCGGGCTCGTGTCCACCTGGTTCCTGGACTCGGTCGAGGTTGGCGACACCCTGGAGTTGACCCGTCCGGCCGGGGTTTTCTGCCTCCGCGACTCGAAGTCGGACCCGGACCCGGGCTCGGACTCGGCCTCGGACTCGGACCGGCCGGTCGTAGCCTTCTGCGGCGGAAGCGGCGTCACGCCGGTGATCTCGCTGATCAAGAGCGCCCTTCTGTCGACGGACCGGCCCGCTCGCGTGTTCTATGCCAACCGCAGCCGCGACTCCGTCATCTTCGCGGATGCCCTCGACGCCCTCTGCCGGATCAACCCGCAACGGCTCGAGGTCCGCCACCACATCGACTCGGAGGCCGGGTACCCGAGCGCCGGGCAGCTGGCGGCCTTTGCCGGCGGCGGAGCGGACGCGAGAGACGGCCACGCCGACTTCTACATCTGCGGGCCGGCCCCGTTCATGACCGTGGCCGAGGGCGCGCTGCTCGGACTGGCCGTCCGACCGGATCGAATCCATATCGAGCGCTTCTCGGTCGACCCAGAGCCTCCAGGAGGGAGCGCCGCCGAGCCCGCCGCTGGGATCTCCGTCACTGTGATCCTGAAGGGACGCAAGACCGAGATCGC
>DATGAX010000069.1:0-12430 GCA_035312965.1 Acidimicrobiales bacterium | reverse complement strand
GGGGGCCCACTTGAGGTAGAACGACGACGGGACGGTGACAGTGCAGAAGCACATGACGCCGTCCTGGGCCAGCGTGTTCTGGTAGGCGACGGTGCCGCACTCCTGGGCCTGCTGGTCCCACGACATGAACGCGTGCAGGGTCTTGGCCACGTAGGTGGCGTCCGACTGGCACTCGGCGTCCTGGGCGTCGGTCGAGTCGGAGCTGTTGTAAGCGCTGGTGAAGTACACCAGGTTGACCTTGCGCCCGTACGTCTGGACATGGTGCTCGAACTCGTCGATGTAGTTCTGGACCGTCTGCTTGACCTGGGCCTGGGTGTCGTGGTCGTTGGCCGCGGCGGCCACGGCCGCCGCCTCGGCCTGGTTGCTGCTGAGCGGCACCGCCACCGTGATGGAGTCCTTGGTCACGCCGTTGTAGGTGGCGCCGCCATTGCTGCCCGACCACGCCGGCACGCACGGCGGGGCGTAGAGGGTGGGCAGCATGTCCCGCCCCGTCTTGGGGTCGCAGTACGGGTCCGACGTGGCCGATGGGGTGACGGTCCCCCCGGTGCCGGCCGAGCCGCCGGTGCCGGTGCTCCCGCTGCCGCCGGGCCCGGAGGCCACGCCGCCCACCGATCCGGCACCGCCGCCCGACGCGACCAGGGAACCGCCCGAGGAGGACGAGCCCGACGAGGTCGAGCCGAGCGGGCCGCCGCTCCCGGTCAGGGTGTGGGTGCCGCCGGTGCCGCCCGGACCTCCGGTGGTCCCGACGACCCCTCCGGCCCCGGTCGGGGCAATGGCCACGTTGCTCCCTCCCGTGGTGCCATGCGACGCCCGACCGGGCACGACGGCGACTATCAGCACTATGGCGACCACCGTGGCGATGAACGGCTGGTACCGGCGGATGGCCCGGCCGATGTCCCCCAGGGTGAGGTCGGCCAACGATCCCCTGTCACTCATGGACCTCTCGCTTTCGCCTCGTCGTGGCGGGTTTCTTCCCGCTCCTGCTTCCGTTCGCGGTCCCGTTGACCGATGCCAGCGCGCCCGATCGAGCCACCACGTGCGGGTCGCTGCCGAGGTAGGCGGCGACGACACGGGGGTCGTTGACCACGTCGGCGGGCCGGCCCCGGGTCAGGACGCGTCCCAGATCCAGGGCCACGACCTCGTCGGCCAGCCCGGTGAGCAGCGGCATGTCGTGCTCGATCACCATCAGGCTGGATCGGGTCATGTCCCGGACCCGGCGCAGCACGGGACCCAGGGCCTCGGACTCCTTCTGGGCGATCCCCGACGACGGCTCGTCGAAGAGGATGACCGACGGTTCGTGGGCCAGGATGCAGGCCAGGTCGACCATGCGGCGGGTCCCGGTGGAGATCTCCGACACGAACTTGTTGCGGAACGTGCCCAGGCCGAGCATTTCCACCAGCTCGTCGACCCGCCCGTCCACCTTGGCCTCCGAGTCGGCCACCGCGGGCAGGTGGAGGGCGGCGGCCAGCGGGTCGGCGACCTCGATGTGGCGCTCCAGGGCGACCCGTATGGTGTCGGCCACCGTGAGGGCCGGGAACAGCTTCGAGTCCTGGAAGGAACGGCCCAGCCCCAGCCGGGCCCGGGCGTCGGGCGGCAGGCCGGTCACGTCCCGGCCCCGCAGGTACACCCGGCCGGAATCGACCGGGAAGAAGCCGGAGATCAGGTCGAACAGAGTGGTCTTCCCGGCGCCGTTGGCGCCCAGCAGGCCGAGGATCTCGCCTTCGTGCAGCGTGAGCGACACCCCGTCGGTGGCCTGGACTCCGCCGAAGCGCTTGCTGACCTCGGCCACCTCCAGAGCCGGGGTCGTCTGACGCCGCTTGGCCGTCCGCTTCGCCACCGGCCGGGCGGGGCGGCCGTTGCTGCCGTCGCCACCACCGTTCATGGCCTCTGCGGTGCCCTCGAGGAAGACGGCCCGGAGTACGTCGGGACGGTGCAGGAGGTCCGAGGTGGGTCCGGAGAACCGGATCTCCCCTTTTTCCATGAAGACGGCCCGCTCGGCCAGCGTCAGGGCCACGTTGACCGATTGCTCGACCAGGACCACGGTGACACCGTCGGCGGCCAGCTGGCGCACCGTCCCCAGCAGCTGCTCGACCACGACCGGCGCCAACCCCAGCGACAGCTCGTCGATCAGCAGCAGCTTGGGCCGGCCCATCAGGGCCTGGGCCAGGACCACCATCTGCTGCTCGCCGCCCGAGAGGTTGCCGGCCGGGACGTCCCACCGGTCCCGCAGGATCGGGAAGTAGCCGACCGCGCTCTCCATGGCCGCCTCGAGACGGGCCTTGTCGTTGCGGTACATCCAGCCCGCAATGCGCAGGTTGTCGGCGACGGTGAGCGACGGGAAGACGCCCCGGTCGCCGGGGACCATGGCCATGCCGAGGACGGCCTTGTTGACGGCGTCGGCGTGGGTGATGTCCCGCCCGTCGAAGAACACCGCCCCCCCGATCGGATCGAGCAGACCGCTCACCGCCCGCAGCAGGGTGGACTTGCCCGCCCCGTTGGTGCCGAGGAGGGCGACGACCTCGCCCCGGCGGACGTCCAGATCGACGCCGAACAGGATCTGGACGTTGCCGTAGGCCACCTCGAGGCCCCGGATGGCGAGCAGGGCGTCGACGTCGGCCGCCGTCTGGACCTGGAGGGCCTCCTCGACGTCCCGGGCGATGAACTGCCGGGCCGTGACCTCGACCAGCCCGGCGCCGGCCACCAGCACCCCGAGCACGACGCAGGCGGCCCGTTCGTGGTGGTCGGCGATGCCGCTGATGGTCGGCGTGATCACCACGGCCCCGACGGTCACGAAGAGCAGCGAGTAGGAGAAGGCCTGGCCCCGCAGCCGGGGGGTGGTGACCAGGCCGATCATGGCGTTGTACGCCGGGTTGAAGCCGGCCGCCCCGACCGACAGCAGGGCCACCATCAGGATGGACCCGCCGGCCCACGGGAGGACGCCCATGAGCACGATGCCGACCCCGAACTCGAGGACCATGAGCCCGTTGATCACGGCCAGCAGCTCGGGCCGCCGTTCCCGCAACCGGCGCTGCACCAGGACGCCGCCGGCCACCGTGCCGACCAGGCCGCCGACGCCGTAGAGGGCGGCGACCAGGCCGCGGGCCAGCGGGCCGTAGTGGTACACGTCCTTGAAGAAGACGCTGAGCAGGGGCAGGAAGGCGATGACACCGGCGCCGAAGAACGTCGCCGCCCACCACGTCCGCCTCAGCGACCGCACCGCCTTGACCCGCCGGTAGCCCTCGGAGAACGACGTGCGTTCCTCCTGGTCCAGGCGGAGGCCGACCGACGCCCCCCGGCCCGGGTCGCGCAGGCGGCGCAGGAGCCAGAGGCCCACCAGGGCGGGGACGGCCAGCACCGCGAACGTGGTGCGCCACCCGGCCGCGGCGGCGAGCCCGCCCCCCACCGGGCCGGCCAGCAGGCCGATGGCCGCGGTGGCCAGGAGGTAGAGGGTGAACGTCGTGCCCAGCGCCCGCTGCGGGTAGTAGTCGGTGATCAGGCTGGAGTGGGCCGGGAAGTTGACCAGCAGGCCGAGCCCCGACAGCAGGAGCAGCACGACGAACAGCCAGAACACCGGGGCCAGGCCCAGCCCCACCGCCACCACCCCGACCATCAGCGTGGCCAGCTGGGCGAAGCGGACCCGGTCCACCCGGTCGGTCAGGTAGCCGACGGCGGGCGACAGCAGGGCGGGCAGGATCGACGAGAGGCTGGCGGCGGTGATCGCTTCCTGGTTGGTCAGATGGAAGGAGTCCCGCCAGTTGGGCAGGAGCACGTTGACGGCGACGTTGTTGAAGCGCTCGAGGGCGGAGACGGCCAGCAGGATGAGCACGGGGCCCAGGCCCACCGGGCCGACGTGGCGCGAGAGCCAGTCCAGGTAGGCCCCGGGCCGGCGGGGCGCCGGCTCGTCGAACCCGTCGCCGCCGGTGGCGTCGAGCAGCGGCTTCACTTGCCGCCCACCTTGGTCACCTTGCGCGGTTTGGCCACCTTCTCCGCCTCGGCCGCGCCGGCCCCGCCGGCCGCCGCGGCGATGGGTGCGGCCAGCACCGGCATCTCCCGGGTGCTGTCATCGGGACTGTCAGCCGGGCGGGCCTGGGCCAGGTCGGCGACCAGGCTCGGAACCACGATCCCCTTCCGGGCCGCCAGCTCCCGGAGCAGCCGGTCCCGGGCCTGGAAGATGAGCGACCCGATGCCGCTGGGCAGGAACATGAGGATGACGATCAGGCCGATCCCGCTGCCCATGGCGGTGAGGATGTTCTGGAAGCTGTGGGGCACGTCGGGCCGCAGCCAGCTCAACGCTTCGAGGTAGACGGCGCCGGCGAACACCCCCGTCATCGATCCCATGCCGCCGATGACGACCATGAGGAAGGCGTCCATGCTCGACTGCGGGTCGGCGCCGCCGGGGTACAGCGCCTGCTGGCCGCCCATGATGAGCACACCGGCCATGGCGGCCAGGAACCCGGAGGTGGCGAAGGCGACCAGCTTGGCGCGGGTCACGTTGACGCCGTAGGCCTGCACTCCCCTTTCGTTCTCGCGTGACGCCACCAGCACCCGGCCGATGCGGCTGGCCCGCATGCCCCGCACGGCGAGGATGCAGAACAAGAGGACGGCCCAGCAGAAGTAGTAGTAGCGGTCGGCGGAGTCGATGGACAGCTTGCCGAACAGCGGCAGGCGGGGCACGACCGTGAACTGGTCCGGTATCCACGTGAACCGGGTGGCGTTGAGGAAGTACGAGTTGGCCGCGAAGCTGAACGCCAGGGTGGCCACGGCGAGGAAGAGGCCCTTGATCCTCAGGGCCGGGATGCCGACGGCGACCGCCACCAGCGCGCCGACGGCGCCGGCCGCCACCAGCACCAGGAGGATGTCCATGTGCCAGTGCAGGATCATCCACGCCCCGACCGACGCCCCCGTGGCCACGAAGGCGAACTGCCCGAGGCTGATCTGGCCCGCCCATCCGGACAGCACCAGGAGCGACAGGGCGATGATCAGGTAGGCGGCCAGGAATATCCCGAGGTCGATCTTGGCCTCGCTGATGAACATCGGGGCGGCGACGACGAGGGCGGCCAGCACCGTCACGACGCCGCGCCGGGCCCACGTCACCTGGGGCAGGGACGCCAGTTCGGGCGGGACGGGCCGGACCTCCCGCATGGCGTTCCACGTGGAGATGGCGGCGTCGGCCAGCCGGCTGCCGAGCTGGCGGCGCTGGGCCAGGAGCGCCCCGATGATGACGATGAAGATGATGAGGTCGACGGAGTCGGTGCTGCCGGTGTGCCACACCACGGCCTGCTCGATCACGCCGAGCAGCACGGCCGCGATCACGATGGTCGGCATCTTCTCCATGCGCCCGATGACCGCCGCGGCCAGGGTGCGCAGCAGCACCGACAGGCCGAGGGCCGACCCGATGGGCAGGCCGACCACGCCGGCCCGGAGCAGGACGCCCACGGTCGCCAAGAGGGCGGCCACGGCCCACACCACGAGGTTGATGCGCTTGACCGGCACGCCCAGCAGCGAGGCCCGGTCGGCGCTCTCGGCGCAGGCCCGGATGGCGACGCCGGTGTGGGTCCGGTTGAGGAACCAGGCCAGGGCGACGAGGACGACGGGCACCGCCGCCATGGCCAGGATGTCGTTGCCGTAGAAGGTGACGGGGCCGATCCCGAAGTGCTGGTTGAACGGGGACGGGAAGCTCTGGGGCGGCACGGTCGCGTGGAAGACCCGCGGCATCCCGATCTCGATGAAGGTCAGCACCTGGGCGATCCCGATGGTCACCACGGTGAGGACGAGGCGGGGCGCCTTGGTGAAGCGCCGGATGAGCCCGACCTCGACGACGACGCCGAGGAGGACCCCGGTGGCCAGGCCGGCCAGGATGGCCAGCGGATAGGGCCAGCCGGAGACGGCGATCAGCAGGACGGCCAGGCTCCCGGGCACGCCGCCCAGGTCGCCCTGGGCGAAGTTGACGATCCGGTTGGCCCGGTACACCAGCGCGATGCCGAGCGCGATCAGGGAGTACAGCCCGCCGATGACGGCGCCTTTGACCAACACCCCGAACGGCGACGGCTCGAAGCGCTGCAGCACCCAGTAGAAGACGAGGGCGGCGGCGACCAGGTTGAACGCCCGGCGGGACCGCTCGTCCTCCACGCCCAGCTGCAGCCACCGTTTGACCGTGGCGGCGGCGGTGGCGGTGGTGGAGGTGGCGGACGGGTCGGTCGGGGTGGACGGGTCGGCCGGGGTGGGCGGGGTGGTCCGGGTGGTCGGGTTGGCGGTGGTCACGAGGTGCCGTCCAGCCGGGTGAGGGTGCCGGGCGGGGCCCGCACGATGGACCGGGCCAGCGCCAGCATGGTCGAGGGGTCGAGGGTGCCCGACAGGCGCAGGAAGTGGACGGCGCTGGCCGGCTCGGCCGAGACGACGGATCCGGTACCGGTGATCTCCAGCTGGCCCGGGCCCAGGCCGCCGGCCGCGCCGAGGTCGACGGGCCGGGCGCCGGCGGGGGCGGCGAACCGGGCGCCGTTGAGCGTCCCGCCCTGCTGCAGCACGATGACGTCGGGACCGCGGACCCACACGATGTCGGTCTCGGCCACCAGCGATCCGGGCAGGCCGAGCTGGTTGGGCGGCCCCTGGTCGATCTGGCCGAACACGCCGGGCTGGGGCGGGATGACGGCGTAGCGGCCGACCTCCTCGAAGCCGGGCGGGACGCGGCCGAGGGTCCAGTTGATCCCCGGGGGACGGCTGTCTGGCGTCAGCGGGGTGAAGGCGCCGCCGCCCTGGGACACCGGGGTGGCAGGCCCGCTGAGGGAGAACTCGGCGTCGCTCGTGGACGCCGCTCCGACCGAGACGTGGACGGCCACCCGCTCCGACGTGACCGCCCCCGCCTTGACGACCGTCTCGCCCAGGATCAGCCCGTCGCCGTCGATGCAGGTGTCGGTGTAGGTCGAACCGGACCCGACGGCGGTCAGCGGGCCGGACCGTAGCGGCGCCGCGCTCCGGTAGACGGTGCAGCTCCGGCCGGCGATCCGCTCGTGGCCCATCCGGCGCAGCAGGCCGGCCTGCAGGGCGGCGGCGGCGATGACGTCGGGGCGCACGTCGGCCGGGCTCGCCGCGGCCGGGACCCGCATCAGCAGGGCCTGGGCCCCGCCGCCGGCCATGGTCACCTGGTCGCCCAGCCGGTAGACCACCGTCAGGTAGGCGTCCTGGCCGGGGGGGGCGCCGCCCAGGTCGACGTCGGCGCTCTCGAACGGGCGGGCCACCCACAGCGACTCGGTGCTGGCCGACCCGTTGGAGGTGACGCGGTACACGACGTGGTAGGCGGCGGGGGTGGCGAACGCTCCGTCGCCGGCGGCGCCCCGGTGGGCGGGCGACCCGATGGCCACGAGCACTCCGGCGACCAGTCCGGCGGCGGCGATGACGACCGAGATGGCGATGACGGTGGCGATGACCACCTTCCGTCCCCGGCCCGGGCCGCGGCCCGGTCGTCTACCCGGGACCACTCCCGTTCCGCCGGTTACCGGTCGGTCGACCGCAAGTCGCATCCTCAACATCCCCCCAGGCTGTCGAGGAGGAATTTACGGACAAATTGCCTCCGCCGCAATGCGAAGTTACATAATGTCACGATGGCCCTGGCCCAGACGGAGGGAACCTCCGACCGCCTGAGCAAGGATCAGCGCCGGCAGGTGCTTCTGGCCAAGGCGGCGGAACTGGTCGCCACCAACGCCGCCGATCTGTCCATGGACGCGGTGGCCGAGGCGGCCGGGGTCAGCCGGCCCCTCCTCTACAAGCACTTCGCCAACCGGGACGAGCTCTTCGCCGCCGTCTACCGGCGGGAGGCGGCCCTGCTGCACGAGGAGCTGTCGGAGGCGGTGGTGTCGGCCACCGGCATCGAGGGCAGGTTCCGGGCCCTGATCGAGGGGGCGTTGCGGGCCCAGCGCAGCCGGGGCGGCGCCCTGGCCGCGCTGCGCGCCGCGGGGGTCCGCAGCGACGAGTTCCAGGTGGAGCAGGCGGGGCGGGACCGCCAGACCGTGCGGTACTTCACCCACACGGCGGTCCGGGAGCTGGGGACCGACGAGAAGGCGACTCGAAGCACGGTGTCCATCCTGTTGCGGATGGTGGTGCCGGTACTGGCCGAGTGGCGGCTGCGCCCGACGGCCCAGAACGCCAACCGCCTGGCCCAGGCCTACGTCGACATCTGCATGGGCGCGCTGGAGCGACTGCGGCGACAGCCGGGCGGTTGACCTGACCGGTCCTTGGTGACAATCTGTTACCAAGTTCGTTCGATTGCTGGGGGAGGGTCTGATTGTGACCTACGCAGGTGGCCGGAGCATTCTCGACGCCGACAGCCACGTGATGGAGCTGGCCGACTTCCTGGACGGCTTCATGGAGCCGGACCAGGCGGCCCGGCTGCGCCGGCGAGGCATGGAGGCGCTGCAGCCCGTCCTGGAGCGGGCCAGCGCCCAGGCCGCCAGCCGACGGTCGGACCCGGGCGCGGCGGCCGAGGCGGAGGACCGCCTGATGACCGACAAGGGCTGGTCGGCCATGGGCGGCTTCGACCGGAGCGAGCGCAGCCGGGTCCTGGATCTGCTCGGCTTCCGCGGGCAGCTGGTGTTCGCCACCTTCGCCACGTCGATGTTCTCCCTGCCACAGGGGGTGCACCGGTATTCCGACGCCGCCGAGCTGGAACGCGACCTCGAGCTGCTCTACGCCGGGGCGGCGGCCCAGAACCGGGCCATGGCCGATTTCTGCGCCGACGATCCGCGCCTCCTGCCCGTCGCCTACGTGCCGCTGGTCGATCCGGCCCGGGCCGTCGACTCGGTCAACGAGGCCATCGCCGGGGGGTGCGCGGCCGTGATGGTGCCGTCCACCGCGGCGGGCGAACGGTCCCCCACCCATCCCGACCTGGACGGGTTCTGGTCGGTGCTCGAGGAGTCCGACACCCCGTTCGTCCTGCACGTCGGCGGCGGGGGGAAGCTGCTCGACCGGGCCTTCCACAACAACGCCATGCCCGTCACCGACCATCTCGGCGGCGGGGAGAACATCCGCTCCAAGGACTACCTGGCCATCTACCACTCCCCCGCCCTGTTCCTCGGTGCGCTGATCCTCGACGGCGTGTTCGACCGCCACCCCGGCCTGCGGGGCGGTTGCATCGAGCAGGGAGCGGGCTGGGTGGTCTCGTGGATGCACCACCTGGATTACGCCCAGCGGGCGTTCCGCCGCACGGAGGAGCCGCTGCGCAATCTGCAGGACCAGCCGTCGGAGTACGTGCGCCGCCACCTGAAGTTCACCCCGTTCCCCGGCGAGCCGGTGGGCTGGATGATCGAGCAGGCCGGACCGGAGCTGTTCATGTTCTCGACCGACTACCCGCACCCGGAGGGCGGCCGGGACCCGCTGGCCAAGTTCGAGGAGACGCTGACCGAGACGAGCCAGGCGGACCAGGAGCGCTTCTACCACGACAACATGGCGGAGCTGCTGGGTCGGCACGCGCCCGCCTTCAACCGCTGAGGAGGCTGACCCATGACGCAGTTGGCGAGCTTCGACGGGACCGAGCTCTACTACGAGGACGAGGGCGAGCGCGCCGGGCGGCCGGTGGTGCTGCTCCACGGGCTCAGCTCGAGCATCCAGGGCAACTGGAGGGAGCCAGGGATCTGGGCCGAGCTGGTGGCGGCCGGGCGCCGGGTCATCGGCCTCGACGCCCGGGGGCACGGCCGGTCGGCCAAGCCCCACGATCCGTCCGCCTACGAGAACGACGCCATGACCACCGACGTCGGCGCCCTCCTCGACCATCTCGGCCTGGACCAGGTGGACCTGGTCGGGTACTCGATGGGCGCCGGCACGGCCCTCCAGTTCGCCATCTCGGACAGCCCCCGCCTGCGCCGCCTGGTCCTGGGCGGCATCGGAGGCGACCCGGCCAAGTGGGGCACCGACGACGACGGCGGGCGATCCGCCACCGTGAGGCGCTGGCTGACCGGTATCGAGGCGACCGACCCCGACGCCATCGAGGATCCGGTGGCCCGGCGGGCCCGCAAGATCTTCGTGGCCCGCGGCAACGACCTGGAGGCCATCGCCGCTCTCCTCCGGTCGAGCCGCAAGCACCTCTCGCACGACATGGCGCTGTCCGCCGTCACCAGCCCGACGCTGGTGGTGTGCGGCGACAAGGACACCGACCCTCGGCCGCTCGCCGCCGCCCTCCCCCATGGTGAGTCGCTGATCCTGGAGGGCGACCACGAGAGCGTGGTCGGCAACCCGCAGCTGGCCAAGTCCATCGTGCACTTCCTGAGCGACTGACGGGGATCCGGTTCGCCGGCGGGCCGGGCCGTTCATGTGCCGGTCCATTCGGGTGGGCGGCCGTCGGCGGCGGCCCGCATCCCCTCTTGCGCGTCATTCGTGGCGGCGGCCACCTTGCGCATGGTCTCGCCGAAGCGGATGGCTTCCAGGGGCGGTAGGGCGGGCGCCCGCATGGCCACCTCTTTGACCGCCCTCTGAGCCAGCGGCGCGGCGGAGGTGAGCCGGGCCGCCAGCGCCCGGGCCTCGCCCAGGAGGGAGTCGTGGGGTACGACCCAGCCAGCCAGCCCGATCTCGCGGGCCCGCTCGGCCGTGACCGTCTCGCCGGTGAGGAGGATCTCCATGGCGTACTGCCACCCGACCTTCTGGGGCAGCCGGATGGCGCCGACGATGGTCGGGACGCCGAGGCGCACCTCGGGGAAGCCGAACGTGGCCCGGTCGCTGGCCAGCACGAAGTCGCACCACGTCACCAGGGTGAGCCCGTAGCCGAGGCAGGGTCCGTTGACAGCGGCGATCACGGGCTTGAAGATCTCCCAACCGCTCTCGAACGAGTTGATGGTCGGCTTCTCCCAGAAGGTGCCGGCGAACTCCCCGGTCGAGCCCGCTCCATCCTTGATGTCGGCGCCGGCGCAGAACGCCCGGCCAGCGCCCGTGACGATCCCCACCCACGCGTCCTCCTCGTCGCGGAAGCGGGCGAAGGCGGCGTTGAGGTCGCGGCGCATCTGGGCGTTGATGGCGTTGAGGGCCTCGGGGCGGTTGTAGGTGATCGTCGCCACGTGGCCTTCGAGCTCGTAGCTGACCAGGCTCATGATCCGTCGCCCTCCAGTGCTTCCTGCGTGACCTCCTGGGTGATCTCCTGGGTGATCTCCTGCACGGTGCCGCGCAGCAGGCAGAACTCGTTGCCCTCCGGATCGGCGAACACCACCCACGTGACGTCGGGACCCTGGCCCACGTCGACCCTCTCCGCCCCTAGCTCTTCGAGCCGGGCCAACTCCTCGTGGAAGGTCGTGCCGTCGGCGCGGAGGTCGAGGTGCAGCCGGTTCTTGGCCTGCTTGTGGTCGGGGACGGGGATGACGTCGACAGTGGGCCATACGCTGCCGGGCGGCGCCAGGCTGATCCCCTCGTCGCTCTCCTCGAGGACCCGCCACTCGAGCACCGCCCTCCAGAAGTCGGCGACCTTGGGCGGGTCGTTGGCGTCGATGACTATGCAGGCGATGCGGACCGTCATGCCCGCGATCCTGCCAGGACGGAGTGACTGTTCGGCCTCCCCGGCCCTCCCCGGCGCCGGGGCTAAAGATCGACGGCGAAAGCCAGCGCCTGCTCGTAGATGCCGTACGTCTCGATGCGGCGGTAACCCCGCTGCTGGTAGAGCGCGGCGGCCTCGGGCTGCATCGGCCCGGTCTCGAGCACCAGCCGCCGGTACCCGGCCGCGGCAGCCCGTACCTCGAGCTCGGTCAGCACCCGTTGCGCCAGGCCGCGCCGGCGGTAGGCGGGATGGGTCCACATCCGCTTGACCTCGCAGGTCCCCTCCGCATGGGCCCGGTAGCCACCGCCGGCGGTGGTGACTTCGCCGTCGACCAACACCAGGAAGCACCCGGCGGGCGGATCGAACTCCTCGGCCGTGGTCCGGCTGAGCTCGTGGTTGTCCCCGTAGCGCGCCGCGTACTCCTCCTCCAGGCCGGCCAACAGCGGCCCCACGGCAGGATCGAGCAGGCTGGCTTGGCGTATTTCCACGCTTGCCATCCTGGCCGCCCGCCGAGAGGTCGGGCCAAATCGAAGTCCGGCCGGCCGATGTGGGTCGAGGCCACGCCCTCGCCGCAGTCATGAGGTGTCCGGCGCCCGCACCGGATGGCGCCCGAGGAGGCCGGCCTGGCGGTCGCGTTCGGTCTTCGCTTCGTGGTCCGGCCAGCACCGCGCCTGCAGGTTGGCGAACTCGGTGGGTCCGTGGTTGGCAACCGGATTGACGTGGTCGTATTGCAGACCCCAGCGCCGGCCGCAGTCGGCACAGCTCCGCCCGTTGAACAACGGGGCCGGGCCGAGATCGAGTGCGGTCCGAAGGGGGGCCGGGATGTGGCGGCCGAAATGCTTGACGGTGTGGATGTCGACACCGGTGTGAAGGACCGCCTTGAGGAAGGCGTCCTTGCTCAACTCACGGGCCACCTCAACCGGA
>DATGAX010000068.1:0-8339 GCA_035312965.1 Acidimicrobiales bacterium | reverse complement strand
GTCGACCAGCTGCCGCAGGCCGTCGCGGAACTCCTCCACCATGGTGCCCAGCACGGCGAAGACCGCCTCCATCGACACCGGGTCGATGCCCTCCACGCCTTCCACCCCGGTGTCGTAGTCGGTGACCAGCGCCACCCCGCCGAAGCACATCCCGAGCTCCCGGGCCAGGGCGGCCTCGGGGTACTGGGTCATGTTGACCACGTCCCACCCGGCGGCCCGGAACCAGGCCGATTCGGCCCGGGTGGAGAAGCGGGGGCCTTGCACGACGACGACCGTGCCGGCGTCGTGCACCCGCCGGCCGGACCCGGCCAGGGCGGCCGACGCGGCGTGACGCAGCTCCGGGCAGTACGGATCGGCCAGCGACACGTGGCTCACCCTCGGCCCGTCGAAGTAGGTGTCGGCCCGCCCCCAGGTCCGATCGACGAACTGGTCGCACACCACGAAGTCACCGGGGTGGACGTCGGGGCGCAGCGACCCGACGGCGCAGGGCGCGATCACCCGGGTCACCCCGAGCCGCCACAGGGCCCACAGGTTGGCCCGGTAGGGCACCCGGTGCGGCGGCAGAACGTGGCCCGGGCCGTGGCGGGGCAGGAAGGCGACGGGCCGGTCCCCGACCGTGCCGATGCTGATGGGACCGGACGTCGGCCCGTACGGCGTGGCCAGCTCCAGTCCATCGCCGGTCCCGCGCAGCAACTCGTAGAACCCGCTGCCGCCGATGATGGCCAGCTCGGCTCGGGGCTCAGGCAGGTGGCAGCCCCATCATGGCCCGGAACTCCTCCGTCGTGTTCGTCACGGGGAAGGGCTCGCCCGGCGTCGGTAGGCCCAGCCGGTCGCAGATGGGTGCCCAGCCGTCGGCCGTCGACCATTCGAGCAGGCGCTCCGCGGGGACGGCCCGGCGGACGGCGTCGTTGTGGCGGACGAACGCCTCGATCATGGCATCGCGGTCGTCGAAGCGGTTGCAGAAGCGGTCGCCCAGGAGCCTGACCATGGAGACCATCCAGGGCCCGATCTCCTCGTCGCCGCGGCGCAGGCCGGCGAATATCGTGTTGATGGCGCTTTCGTACCAGGCGTCCGGATCGCGCACCGACAGGAGCATGAGCGCGTCCGGATACACGGCGGACAGCTCCGGCCAGAAGGCCGCACCCGGCCAGTCGACCACCGAGGTGTAGCCGCCTAGGAGTGCGCGCCAGTCCACCGGGCGGCCTTCGATGGCGTCGGTCCAGACCGGGATCTCCTCGGGATGGGCGAACACCTCCACCATGTGATGGCACCGGCCGCCCAGCAGCTGCTCCAGCGCCACCTTGAGCGAATGCGTCCCTGTCCGTCCCAGCCCTGCCCCGATGACTCGCACAGACCATATGGTGGCGCTTCATGGACGAGGACGCCACCCGGATGTTCGCCTTCCGCATCTGGAGCTACAAGCAGGGTGAGGTCGTGTCGCTCATGGTGCACCTGGGCGACCGGCTGGGCCTGTACCGGGCCATGGCCGGGGCCGGGCCGCTGACGGCGGCCCAGCTGGCGGCGGCGACGGGGTTGCAGGAGCGCTGGCTCCTCGAGTGGCTCCGCAGCCAGGCGGCGGCCGACATACTCACCTCGGCGGACGGGTCGACCTTCGAGCTGCCGCCCGAAGCGGAGCCGGTGCTGGCCGACGAGGAGGGCAGCGTCTGGTTCGCGGCCGGGGCGTTCCGGGGCGGGGTGGCCCCTCCGGCCGTGGTCGACCGGCTGGCCGAGGCCTTCCGTAGCGGTCGGGGGCTGAGCTACGACGACCTCGGCCCCTCGGCGGCCCACGAGGTGGAGCGGATGCTGGCGCCGTGGACCCGCCAGATGCTGGTGCCGGTCATCCTTCCCGCCCTCGAAGGGGTGGCCGAGCGGCTGCGGTCCGGGGCCCGTGCCGTCGACGTGGGCTGCGGCGCCGGCGTGGCGGTGCTGGCCATGGCGGAGGCTTTCCCGTCCTCCGTCTTCGAGGGCATCGACCCGTCCCGGCACGCCGTGGCGCGGGCCCGGGCCCGGCTGGCCGAGTCCGGCCTGGCCAACGCCTCGTTCCGCGCCGAGCGGGCCGAGTCGCTACCCGACGCCCCGCGGTACGACCTCGTGCTGACCCTCGACTGCCTGCACGACATGCCGCGGCCGGCGGAGGCCATGGCCGCCATCCGGCGGGCCATCCGCCCCGACGGGGTGTGGCTGATCAAGGAGATCCGCTCCGCCGCGTCATGGCCCGATCTCCGGCGCAACCCGATGCTCGCCATGATGTACGGCACTTCCGTGGCCACGTGCATGTCCTCGGCGCTGTCCGAGCCGGGCGGCGCCGGCCTGGGCACGCTCGGCCTGCACCGCGACCTGGCCGAGGAGATGTGCCGGGCCGCCGGGTTCAGCCGCTTCGCCGTCCACGACTTCGACGACCCGGTCAACCTCTACTACGAGGTCAGGCCCTGACGGGCCGGCACCCGTAGGCGCCGGCCCGAGATCGACTCAGGGTCGATCCGCACGGTGTACTGCTTGGGCCCCAGGTAGGGGTCCCGGGTCTCGATCCCGGGCCACTGGTCGGTCACGTTCTCGGCCCGGCCGTGCACCACGACGCTCCAAGCCACTCCGGACTCCCGGTCGACGTGGTCCGCCTCGAAGGCGACCGGCCCCCGCAGGGCGGCCAGGAGCTTGTGGCCCATGTTGGTCTGGAACACGATCGTCGATCCGACCACGTCGAAATTGATCGGGAAGATGTCCGGGCGACCGTCGGCGTCCACCACGAGCCGCCCGTACTCGACCGTGTGCAGCAGGCTCCAGCAGTCCCCCTCGGTCACCATCTCGGCGCCGCCGGTGAGGTCGATGTTCCGCATGGTCGGGTGCCTCAGCTGTGGATGATGGCGACCGCTGGAGCAGGCCGGTGGAGTGTCTCGTTCATACCGCCAGTGTGGGACGGGCCCCCCGGCCGCAGTAGAGCCGTTAGGTAGGATCGCGGGCCAGGGCGGCGGCCACCAGAGCGGCCAGGTCCTCGACCAGGTCGGTCTCGTCCGCATCCGACAGCTCGCCCCGCGTGAAGGTGACCACCACCTGCCCGGCCTCCCCGAGCGGCAGGGCGTGCCGGCTTAAGCGGTCGGTGTAGGTCCGCGCCCTGGCCCCCCCGGTCGTGTCGAGGTCCACGACGACCGCATCCACGGGCGCGTACCGCTCGGCCAGCGACGCCGCCGCCGACGCGACCTGGGCCACGGTGGCGGCGGCGAGCATCTCGACCGCCACGCCGTGCAGGGCGGACAGGCGGTCCGAGCGGGCCGCCTGGCGCTCCAGGTCGGCCACCGCCTCCGCCAGGGCCACCTGGAAGGGATCGGCCTCGGGCACCGGCCGCCCGGCCGCGTAGGCCCGTAGCTGCTCGGCTATGGCCCCCACGTACCACCGCCGGAAGAGCCGGTGGATCATCGGCGGGGCCAGGGTCAGCAGGTGGGCGGAGCGGGCGTAGCGGTCGGCCTGGTCCAGCGCATCCAGGTAGCGCTCCCCGGCGTCGGCCAGGTCCAGCGGCAGGCGCAGCTCGAGGTCGGTGAGCTCGGCGCCGCCGGCCGCCGCGGTGGCGGCCAGGCGCTTGATCTCCGTCCTCACCTCGGCGAAGTCGACGGTGACGGTCCGGATGAGGGCGGCCAGCTCCGGGGGCGCCGGCGTGCCGCAGTCCCGCACGAGGGTCAACTCACGAACGACGTTGTCGATATGCGCCTTGGCCTCGATCAGCAGGCGGGTCGACACCGGGCCGAGCCGCACCGGGTAGACCTCGGTGTCGGGGTCGTCGTCGGTCCAGGACGCGAGCAGCGCCCCGAGATCCTCCGGCGGTGGCGCGGGAGCGGTCGAGAGAGGATCCAGCTCGGCCCACACCACCTTGCCCAGCGTCTCGAGGGAATCCACCCCCCAGCTCGTGGCGATGGCGGACACCATCGACAGCCCCCGGCCCGTCATCGAGTCGTGACCCGGATGAAGGGGTATGGGCACGGCCCGCCCGGCATCGACCACCTCGAGGCGCACCACCCGATCGGTCAGCACCCGGACCTGGATCGGTGGCTCCCCGTGCAGGGCAGCGTTGGTGACCAGCTCGCTGACGACGAGCTCGGCGTCGGCCGCCAGTTCCGGGCTCCCCCCGGCCAGAGCGGACCGGACCAGCCTCCTGGCCCTCGGCACCGCGTCAGGCTCGCTCCCCAGCGTCAATTCCGCGATCGTGCGCATCTCCGCCGCAGAGCGTAGTCACGGGACCGCGGGGGACCCCCGTCCTGCGGATTCCCCTTTTTTCCCGTTTTCAAAGCTTTCGAAACAGGGTATAAATCGCGATCAAGGCACCGGGGGGTGAGGGTGATGGCGATTACCGAACAAGCTGTGACACCCCAAGTCCTGAGTTTGCTGCAGCAGGCGGCGCGGACCATCGACACCCTGTGGCGGACGGCCCAGATCGACGGGCACCACGACGCCTCGGTGGCCCTCGGCGAGGCCAGCCTCGGCGTGCACCGGGCTCTGATCGCCCTGCAGACCGACGAGGTGGCGCTCTCCGCTCTCGGTTAGCTCGTGCCCCCCCAGCCGTGGGGCACGATGACCAGTGGCTTGGGGCAGCTGTGGGCCAGTGCGTGGCTGGTCGAGCCGAGCATGATCCCGGCGATGACGCCGTGGCCTCTGGTTCCCACCACGACGATCGCGATGTCCGGCTCGGCCGCCCGCTCCACCAGCACGGCCGCCGGCTGGCCCTCGGCCACGTTCAGGCGAACGGGGACGGGCGGAGGGTCGGCGCCCAGAGCCTTGTCGAGGACGGGCTGCATCTCCTGCTGGAACTTGTCCATGGTCGGAGGGATGAATCCGGGGGCGCCATAGGCGAGGGCCGGCACCTGCAGGACGCTCAGGACCTCGACCTCCAGCCCTCGTACCTGTGCTTCGGCCACCGCCCATGCCACCGCGGCGTTTCCGTTGGCCGAACCGTCGAAGCCGACGAGAATCGCGTTTTCCATGGGCCCATTGTCCGGCCCGGCGGCCCCCGGATTTAGAGGACTTAGTCCCCTATTGGGCCCGGGGCATCCCGTCCTACGGTGTCAGCCATGCAGGACCAACTCGCCGGCGCCAGCGTCTGGGAACAGAGCCTTTACGACCATTTGACCGATCACGAGGAGAACGAGCGGGAGCTCCTGCTGGAGTACCAGCAGGCGGCCAACGACTCGCAGAGCCCGGCGTTCCGGTATCTAGCCGCGCTCATCGTCGAGGACGAGATCCGCCATCACCGCATGCTCAAGGAGCTGGCCGAGTCGCTCCGCCACGACGCCGAGATCCAGCCCGGCGATCCCGTGGTGCCCCGCTTGAGCGGTTGGGGCCCCGATCCGGCGTACGTGGCCGAGCTGTCCGACCGCCTGGCCCACCACGAGGAGATGGATCTCGACATGCTGCGCGGCCTGCGCCGCCAGATGGACTCGGTCAAGGACACCACCCTGTGGTCGCTGCTGATCAAACTGATGGAGTTCGACACGTTGAAGCACGAAGAGATCCTGCAGTTCGTGCACCGCAACGCCAAGCGGGCGGCCCGGGCCCGATGACCACACCGGGCGCGGCGGCCCCCGCCCACCTCAGCCCGTTGACGGCGGAGCACTGCGAGCGGCTGCTGCGCCGCCACCATTTCGGCCGCATCGCGGTGCACGGTCGCGACGGCTTGGCCATCTTCCCGGTCAACTACGTCTACGCCGACGGCCGCCTGGCCATCCGGACCGAGCCGGGCGCCAAGCTGGCCGCCGCGGTGCAGAGCGAAGTGGCCTTCGAGATCGACGAGATCAACGAGACGACCCGCGCCGGCTGGAGCGTGATGGTGGCCGGCACGGCCTTCGAGGTCGCCGACACCGTCGACGACGTGAGCGTGGCGCTGCGCGACCTGGAGGTCGACAGCTGGGCCGGGGAGCGGACCCGGTGGCTGCGCATCGAGCCGCGGGCCATCACCGGACGGGCTCTGTCCGATCCCGGCTTCCCGGCGGCGGACGGAGGGTAGACGGGGTGCTGGTCGACGACGGCCTCGAAATCCTTACCCCGGAGGCGTGCATGGAGCTGGTGGCGACCGAGAGCGTCGGCCGCATCGCCATCTCGGTGTCCGCCCTGCCCGCCATCTTCCCGGTCAACTTCCGGCTGGTCAACGGGGACGTCGTGTTCCTCACCGGCGAAGGCATCAAGTCCCAGGCCGCGATCGAAGGCGCGGTGGTCGGCTTCGAGGTCGACCAGGTCGACGCCGAGCACCGGGCCGGTTGGAGCGTGATGCTCATCGGCCAGGCCCGGATGGTCACGGACGAGCCGAAGATCACCGCCGACCTGCGCCTGTCCCCCTGGGCCGGCGGCGCCCGCACCAACGTGGTGTGCATCCACCCGGAGTTCGTGTCGGGCCGCCGGATCGTCGCCAGCAAGAGCTGACCGGGCGGGTCAGGCCCGCGCCGGCCACCGCCAGTCGGACACGTCGGGGTGGTCCTCCCCGTGCTGGCGCGTGTAGGCCCGCGCCGCGAACCGGGCGTCGACCATGGCCTGGCGGACCCCGGCCGCCTCGGCTCCCAGGGCCGGCACCCGGTCGATGACGTCGGTGACCAGGTGGTAGCGATCCATGTCGTTGAGCATCACCATGTCGAACGGGGTGGTGGTCGTGCCGTTCTCCTTGTAGCCCCGCACGTGGATGTTGTGGTGGTTGGTCCGCCGGTAGGTCAGGCGGTGCACCAGCCACGGGTACCCGTGAAAGGCGAAGATCACCGGCCGGTCGGCGGTGAACAGGGCGTCGAATTCGGCGTCGGGCAGACCGTGCGGGTGCTCCGACTCGGGTAGCAGCCGCATCAGGTCCACCACGTTGACGAAGCGGACCCGCAGATCCGGCAGGTGGCGGCGCAGCAGGTCGGTGGCGGCCAGGGCCTCGAGGGTCGGGACCTCGCCCGCCGCCGCCACCACCACCTCCGGCAGGCGGCCCGGCTCCTCCGACCCGGCCCAGTCCCAGATGCCGATCCCGCGGGCACAGTGGGCGATGGCGTCGTCGATCGCCAGGTAGTCCAGGGCGGGCTGCTTGCCGGCCACGATGACGTTGACGTACTGGCGGCTGCGCAGGCAGTGGTCGGCCACCGACAGCAGGCAATTGGCGTCGGGGGGCAGGTAGACCCGGACCACGCCGGGCTTCTTGTTGACGACCACGTCGAGGAACCCGGGGTCCTGGTGGGTGGAGCCGTTGTGGTCCTGCCGCCAGACGTGGGACGTGAGGAGATAGGTGAGGGAGGCCACCGGCCGGCGCCAGGGGACCTCCGAGGCCGCCTCGAGCCACTTGGCGTGCTGGTTGAACATGGCGTCGACGATGTGGATGAACGCCTCGTAGCAGGTGAACAGCCCGTGGCGCCCGCTCAGCAGGTAGCCCTCCAGCAGGCCCTGGCAGGTGTGCTCGGAGAGGATCTCGATGACCCGGCCTTCCGGGTCGAGGTACTGATCGGTCGGTACGGTCGGGGCCAGCCATCGACGCCCGGTCACCTCGAACACGTCGGAGAGCCGGTTGGACGCCACCTCGTCCGGCCCGAAGAGGAGGAACCGGTCGGGGTTGGCCTCGATGACGTCGCGCAGCCAACCGCCGAGCACCCGGGTCGCCTCGTGCAGCCCGCCGCCCGGCTCGGCTACGGCCACGCCCCGGTCGCGGAAGTCGGGCAGGTCGAGGTCGACGAGGACGCGGCCGCCGTTGGCCACCGGGTTGGCGCTCATACGCCGGTCGCCGGCGGGCGGGAGGGACAGCAGCTCGGGCGCGGGCGCCCCACCGGCGTCGAAGAGCTCCTCCGGCCGGTAGCTGCGCAGCCACCCTTCGAGGGCGGCGCGGTGCGAGGCGTCGACCCGGGCCTCGGGGATCGGCACCTGGTGGGCCCGGAACGTGCCCTCCACCTGCACGCCGTCGACCACCGGCGGTCCCGTCCACCCCTTGGGGGAGCGCAACACGATCATCGGCCACGCCACTGCTCCGCCGGTGAAGCCGGCCCGGATGCGGGCGATGCGGTCGAGGGCGGCGTCCAGCGCGGCGGCCAGATCCTGGTGGGCCCGGGCCGGGTTCTCGCCCGCGTCGATGGTGACCTCCACGGGGTCGTAGCCGTAGCCCCGCATGAGCTCACCCAGCCGGCCGGCCGGGAGGCGGGCCAGGAGCGTGGGGTTGGCGATCTTGTAGCCGTTGAGGTGCAGGATGGGGAGCACCGCGCCGTCCCGGCGGGGATGCACG
This sequence comes from Acidimicrobiales bacterium, assembly GCA_035312965.1. Taxonomy (GTDB): domain Bacteria; phylum Actinomycetota; class Acidimicrobiia; order Acidimicrobiales; family Palsa-688; genus JAKCDU01. Next base: position 130 of record DATGAX010000068.1, on the reverse strand, counting down.
AACTTGCTGGCGTGCCAGCTGCCGGCGAGAGGGCCGGTCTCCGCCTCGCCGTCGCCCACCACGCAGAACACGGTCAGGTCGGGGTGGTCCAGGGCGGCGCCGAAGGCGTGCAGCAGGGAGTAGCCCAGCT
>DATGAX010000067.1:0-2846 GCA_035312965.1 Acidimicrobiales bacterium | reverse complement strand
GGCGGTGGGGGACTACCTGCCGGCCGGGATCGGCCGTACCTGCACGGCCCGCTCCTGGATCAACCAGTGGTCGATCGACCGCACCCTGGGCGACTCGTTGCGCTGGCTGCCCGAGGTCACGGTGCCGGTCGCGGTCATGTCCCCGACCGCGGACCCGCTCGTGATGCCGTACATGGGCCAGCAGATGTACGACGCCGCGACCAGGGCTCCCAGGGCTATTTACGAGTCAAAGGGCGCCAACCACTACTTCGAGGGTCAGCCCGAGATCCTGGAGGCGACTCTCGACTGGTTCGCCGGCTGGGTGGAGTCGGCGGTGGGGAGCGGGCACTGATGGCCCCTGTGGCCACGATGAGGCCGGCCCTGGCCCGGCTCCTCTCCGCGCGCAGCATCGCCGTCGTGGGGGCCAGCGAGAAGCTCGGCATGTCGAACAACGCCGTCCTGCCGATGCTCGAAGCCGGTTTGGAACCGCGGCTCATCAATCCCAACCGCGAATCGGTCTACGACCGGCCGACCGCCCCGAGCCTGTCCGCCCTGGGGGAGCCGGTCGACGCCGTCCTGGCCCTCGTGAACGCCGAACGTTCCGTGGACGTGGTCGAGGAGGCGGCCGCGCTCGGATGCGGGGGCGTGGTTGTGGCCGCTGGTGGCTTCCGCGAGCTGGGTGAAGAAGGTGCCGATCTCGAGCGACGGCTGAAGGCGGCGGCCGAGTCCGGGGGCGTGGCCATCGTCGGCCCGAACTGCAGCGGCTTCATGAACGTGCCGCAGCGCGTGAACCTCTTCACGGGAGGTCGGATCACCCTCCAACCCGGACCGGTAGCTGTCGTGTCGCAGAGCGGCTTCTTGACCCGGGCCTGCCTGGCCGCGGGAGCCGGTCGCCAGCTCGGGTTCTCGGTGGCCGTCTCCTCGGGCAACGAGACGGTGTGCGGCCTGGCCGACTACATCGAAGTTCTGGGTGACGACCTCGCGACGGACGTGATCTGCCTGGTCGTGGAGAAAGTCCGCGAGCCGCAGCGCTTCATGGAAGCAGTGTCGGCCGCCCGGGAGCGGGGCAAGGAGGTGTTGGCCGTCAAGCTGGGCCGCACGGCCGAGGCCCGGGAGATCATGAAATCTCACACCGGGGCCATCGCCGACGAGACGTGGGTCTACGAAGTGGGCTTCCGCGAGATCGGCGTCCAAGCCGCCCGAGACATCGACGAGATGCTGGACATGGCCCAGCTGCTGGCCCAGGTCCGCCCGGCCCGGCGCCGCCCCGTCCGGGGGGTGGGCGTGGTCACCTCTTCGGGAGGCGTAGCGGCCATGGCCGCCGACGCCGCGGTGGACCGGGGTGTGGACCTCCCGGTGCCAGCCGGCGCGGAGAGGTGGCTGCGCACGACCATCCCCGGCGAGGGCACACTGAACCCGCTCGACATGACCGGCTTCGTAATGCGCGACCCGGCCTTGCTCGAGGAGCTGTTCGCCCAACTCTCGGCATCCAGCGCGCTCGATGCAGTGGTCCTGTGCTGGTGGGCGGCCGAGGGCGACGAGGGCTGGAGCCGGACCTTGCTGGAGCCGTTCGCCGAGGTGGCCGCCCGCACCGAGAAGCCCATGATCGTCACGCCGGTCGAGGCCACGTCCATAGGGAGCTGGACGAGGGATTACCGGGACCGCAACGTCATGTTCTGCCGGGGCATCGACTCGGCCTTCCGAGCATTGGGGGCACTGGACCGGTCGACTCGCGGGCCGCGGCCGGCCCGCCCCGCCGTCGCCGATCCGGGGCGCGCCGGGATCGCGGTGCCGGAGAACCTGGTCGCTACGCCGGTCGGGCCGCTGGTGAGCTTCGCGGCGGCCATGGAGATTATGCGGTCCGCCGGGTTCGAGATCGCTCCCTATGTGGTGGTCGAGCCGGGGCGCGACGACCATCCTGGTCTCGGCCAGCTCGGCCCGAAGCTTGTGGTCAAACTGGCCGATGTTCCGCACCGCACCGAGCTCGGGGCGGTACGCGTGGATGTGACACCCGATGGTTTGCCCGGTGTACTGAAGGATCTGCGGCGCATCGCCGAGGCCGAGGACGTGCCGGCCACCGTCGCGGTGCAGGCCATGGTCTTTGGGTCGGGGGAGGCGTTCATCGGCATCCAAGGTCGGACCGATCTGGGTGCGGTGGTCCTGCTCGGCCGGGGCGGCGTCGCCGTCGAGGCCGCCAACGTCGTACAGGGCCGCCTTCTGCCCCTCGGGGCCGGGCAGGGCGAAGACTTGGCCTCGGAAGTGGCGTCGTTCCGGATACGAGGACAAAGGGATTGGGCGGTGCCAATCCTGGCGTCTTCTCTGGAGGCCGCCGAACGATTGTGGCGCATGACCTCCGGCTGGGCGACCTCCATAGACATCAACCCGTTGATGGTCACCCAAGACGCCCTGGTGGCGGTGGACGCCCTGTTCGTGGTCGCCCCTGGCAGTTGACATTTGCCGGACACGAAATCCGGCCTACCTTGGAGCCATGAACGACGTCACCCTCTCCGACGAGACCAGCACCTTCGACGGTCTGCCCCCGTCGGCCGAAGGGCGGCCGAACCGACCGGCGATGCTCAGCCACGTGGCCTACATCACGACCGACACCGCCGCCACGACCGACTTCTACGAGCGGATACTAGGCATGGAGCTGGTCAACGCTGTCCTGGACGACGCCATACCGTCCACCGGTGAGCCCATCCCGTATTTCCACTCCTTTTTCCGTATGTCAGATGGTTCGACAGTGGCGTTCTTCGAGGCGCCAGAGCTGCCTCCGCTGGGATCGCCGCCCCATCCGGCCTACAACACGTTCCAGCACCTCGCCATGCAGGTGGCCACGAAAGAGGAGGTCGACCAGTGGCACCAGT
>DATGAX010000066.1:0-3804 GCA_035312965.1 Acidimicrobiales bacterium | reverse complement strand
CTGACGATCTCCACCTCGCCCGACTCGACGACGTACACCAGCTCGCCCCAGGAACCCTGGCGGAAGATCACGTCGCCCGGCTCCAGCTCCAGGCGCTCCTGCTCGACCGTGCCCATGGGCGAATCCGGGACCATCTCGATCACCTGGTCGGCCAACGGCACCAGGCGCTTGTCGTGGGTCGACACCACAACGGTGCGGCCTGCCGTGGCCAGTTCCTGCAGCAGGCGCAGCACTTCCTCCACCTGTACGTAGTCGAGGTGGGCGGTCGGCTCGTCGGCCACGATCAGTTCGGGATCGAGCACGAGGGCCCGGGCGATGGCCACCCTCTGCTGCTGGCCGCCGGACATGGCCCCCGGCCGCCGGGCGGCGACGTCGGCCAACCCCACCCGCGCCAACAGCTCACCTGCCCGCCGGCGGGCCTCGGCCCGGGAGCGGCCGGCGGCCCGGAGGGGCAGGGCGACGTTGTCCATGCCGCTGAGACTCGGCACCAGGTTGAAGGCCTGGAAGACGATGCCCACGCCGTGGCGGCGGTAGTCCGTCAGCTCGGCCGGCCCCATGGACGTCACCGCCGCCGACCCCACCAGGATGGACCCCGCCTTCGGGCGGAGGATGCCGGACAGCGCGCTGAGCACGGAGGTCTTGCCGCAGCCGCTCGGACCCAGGAGGAGCGACAAGGTCCCCGGCGGGGCGGTGAAGCCCAGGCCGTCGACGGGCCGGAAGGGGTAGCCGCCCGTCTCGTACTCGATGACCAGCCCGTCGACCACGAGGGCCATCACGGCCCTCCGGCCCGCTTCCCCCATGCCCCGGGAATATATGTCCGGTCCGGTCGCCATTCGGGCGACCATTCAGGTGAATTGTCCGATCGGACACTCCGGAGCGCCGCCGTCGAACGGTAGCGTCGGGCCAGCCGACAGGAGGGTGAGCGCTGTGGACCTGGAAGCCCTTCCCCTGGACACCCTGGCCGATGCCGCCCTGGGCGCGGCCCGCACCCCGCGGGTGTCGCACGCCGAGGTGCGGGTCGAGCGCACCCGGGTGGCGGCCACACGGGCGCGGGACGGGCGGCTCGAGTCCGACGCCGACGGCGGCGGCGCCGGCCTGTCGGTACGGGTACTGCACGACGGCACTTGGGGCTTCGCCGCCACCAGCGAGCTGTCGACGGATGCCGCGGCCCGGGCCGCACGGGAGGCCCTGGAAGTCGCCCGGGTGGCGGCCGCCCTCAGCACCGAGCGGGTGGAGCTGGCCGCCGAGCCGGCGCACGTGGCCGTGTGGCGGAGCAGCTACGAGATCGACCCGTTCGACGTGCCGGCCGTGGAGAGGGCGGCCCGCCTCATCGACTGGACGGGGCGGCTCGTCGCCGACGAGCGGGTCGATCACGCCGACGCCTCGCTGGAGGCGGTGCAGGAGCAGAAGTTCTACGCCGACCTGGCCGGTTCCCGGACCATCCAGGAGCGCATCCGCGTCGATCCCGACGTCACCGCGGTAGCGGTCGACCGGGGCACAGGAACGTTCGAGTCCATGCGCACCGTGGCCCCGCCGACGGGGCGGGGATGGGAGTACCTGACCGGGACGGGCTGGGACTGGGACGCCGAGCTGGCCGCCCTGCCCGAGCTCCTGGCCGAGAAGATGGCCGCCCCCACCGCGGCGGCGGGGGCCTACGACGTCGTGATCGACCCTTCCAACCTCTGGCTCACCATCCACGAGTCCATCGGCCACGCCACCGAGCTCGACCGGGCGCTGGGGTACGAGGCGGCCTACGCCGGCACGTCCTTCGCCACCTTCGACCAGCTGGACCGGCTGCGGTACGGGGCGCCGTTCATGCACGTCACGGCCGACCGCACGGTCGAGCACGGCCTGGCCACGGTCGGCTTCGACGACGAAGGTGTCGAGGCGCAGGCGTGGGATCTGATCCGGGACGGCACCCTGGTCGGGTACCAGCTCAACCGGGCCATGGCGGCCCGCCAGGGCTACGCCCGTTCCAACGGATGCGCCTTCGCCGACCGCCCCGGCCACGTGCCGTTGCAGCGGATGGCCAACGTTTCGCTCCAACCGGCGCCCGGCGGGCCGTCGACCGACGAGCTCATCGCGGCCGCCGGCGACGGCATCTACATCGTCGGGGACAAGAGCTGGTCCATCGACATGCAGAGGTACAACTTCCAGTTCACCGGCCAGCGCTTCTACCGGATCAGGGGAGGCCGGCTGGCCGGCCAGCTCCGGAACCTGGCGTACCAGGGTGTCACCACCGAATTCTGGGGCTCGATGGAGGCCGTCGGCGGGGAGAGCACCTACGTGCTGGGGGGCGCCTTCAACTGCGGCAAGGGCCAGCCGGGGCAGACCGCGGCGGTGAGCCACGGCTGCCCCGCCGCCCTCTTCCGGCAGGTGCGGATCCTCAACACCGACGACGAGGCGGGCCGGTGAGCCCGGCAGATCCGTCCCGCCGGCTGGTCGAGCACGCCCTCGCCGTGTCGGCCGCCGACGGCTGCGTCGTCCTGGCCTCCGAATCGACGTCGGCCAACCTGCGCTGGGCGGCCAACACCCTGACCACGAACGGCCTGGCCCACGCCCGCCGTCTCACGGTGATCTCCTTCTTCGGACCGTCGGTGGGCGTCGTGAGTCGGGAAGGGATCTTCTCGACGGCCGACGTGGCCGAGGTGGTCGGCGCGTCCGAGGCGGTGGCCCGGGAAGCCTCCCCGGCGGAGGACGCCGCCCCCCTCCTCGGCTCCGAGGCGTCGACGGGCGACTGGGACGCCCCGCCGGCCGAGGCGTCGATCTCGGTCTTCGACCGTTTCGCCCCGGACCTGGGGGCCGCCTTCGAGCGGGCCCAGCGGTCCGGCCAGCTCCTGTTCGGGTTCGCGTCCTACGACATGACCACCACCTACCTCGGCAGCTCGACCGGGCTGCGGGCCCGCCACGACCAGCCCACCGGGCTGGTCGAGATCAACGCCAAGTCGTCTGACATGACCCGGTCCACCTGGGCCGGGATGCCGACCCGCGACTTCCTCGATGTCGACGTCGCACCCGTCCACGATGACCTCGAGCGCCGGCTCGGGTGGGCGGCCCGCCGGCTCGACCTCGAGCCGGGCCGTTACGACACCATCCTCCCGGCGGCCGCGGTGGCCGACCTGATGATCAGCCTCTACTGGGCGGCCGAGGGGCGGGACGCCCATGAGGGGCGCAGCGTGTTCAGCCGGGCCGGGGGCGGGACGCGGGTCGGGGAGCGCCTCAGCGAAGCCCCGCTGACCCTCAGGTCCGATCCGACGGCCGAGGGCATCGAGTGTGACCCGTTCCTCTCGACCACCTGGTCGAGCGGCGCCGCGTCGGTGTTCGACAACGGCAGCCCGCTCCCACCGACCGAATGGATCTCGGCCGGCCGGCTGGAGGCGCTGGTGCAGACCCGCCACAGCGCCGGGCTCACCGGCCTGCCCTTCACGCCCTACACCGACAACCTCATCCTGGAGTCGTCCCAGCCCGCCGGCGACCTCGACCGGTTGATCGCCGGCACCGATCGGGGCCTGCTGGTGACCTGCCTCTGGTACATCAGGGAGGTCGACCCCCGGACGCTGCTGCTCACCGGCCTCACCCGCGACGGTGTGTACCTCGTGGAAGGTGGCGAGGTGACGGGGGCGGTCAACAACTTCCGCTTCAACGAGAGCCCCGTCGACCTCCTCGCCCGGGCCACGGCCGTAGGCACGACCGAACGGGCGCTGCCGCGCGAATGGAGCGACTACTTCACCCGGACGGCCATGCCGCCCATGAGGGTCGCCGGGTTCAACATGTCGTCGGTGAGCCAGGCTTCCTGAAGCGGGC
>DATGAX010000065.1:0-3558 GCA_035312965.1 Acidimicrobiales bacterium | reverse complement strand
TCAGGGCCTGGCGCGTGGCGGCCCGCCGCTCGGCCTGGCTGCGCCGCCCAGCCGCCGGGGGGGCCGGGCCGGGAGGTGTGACGTTGTTCTCCTTGACCGCTACCACCTCCTCGTGACATAAATGCAGGCAGCCTGCATGTTAACGACGGAACGCGGGAAGCGGTCCGTCACCGTCTACCGGGAGGGACTATGGCACTGCCCAGGAACGTCGTGTCGGATGGCTTGCTCGACGAGTTGGACCGCTTCGAGGAGCTGCTGCGCAGCCTGACCGCCGAGGACTGGGCCACGCCGACCCGGTGCGCCGGCTGGACGGTCGGCGACGTGGCCGCCCACACGGTGGGATCGATGGCCGACGTGGTGGCGGGCCGCCTCGACGGGCTGGGCACGCCGGAGGCGACCGAGCGCGAGGTGCTGGACCGCCGGGGCCGCAGCGCGTCCGACATCGCCGACGAGTGCGCCGAGGTGCGCAAGGCGGCGGTCGGCCTGCTGGCCGTGTTCGACGATGCGGCATGGGCGGCCGCCGCCCCGGGCGGCTTCGACGGCTCGCTCGGCGACGGGGTGGAAGCCCTCTGGTTCGACACGTTCGTCCACGCCGACGACATCCGCCACGGCCTGGGGCGGCCGACCGAGCTGGGCCCGGGGTTGGCCGGCACCCTCTCGCACGTCCAGCACGAGCTCGGCCGGGCCGGTTGGAGCGGTGCGGCGCCGGCCGGCGGGCCGGAGGCGATGGAGTTCGTGCTGATGGCGACGGGGCGCCTGGCCGCGGCCGGACCCTCGGCGCCGCCCAACCTCTACGCCTGAACCTGCGAGCCCCGAGCCGCCGGCTGCCTCGGCGTCTCAGCCGTACTCGAGCAGCCTCGTCATGTCGGAGGCCCGGAAGCGCAGGTGGCCCCCCACCGTCCGGACGCTCGGGATCTTGCCGGAGACGGCCCAGTTGACGACGGTGCGCTCCGTCACCTTGAAGAGAGCCGCCACCTCGGACGTGCGCAGCAGCTTGGTCGGCTCGGGCCCGGCGGCGGCGGTCCGCCCTCCGGGGCGGCGGCCCGGTCGGTCGGGGCCGGGCGGGGCCCCCAAGGGAGTAGCCGGAGCCGCTTCGAGCGGATCGAGGACGGCGGCGAGGCGACGGATCAGATGGTGCATGACCCGCCGGTCGCGCCCCGTCGACGGGCGCAGGAAGCGGTCCATCACCACGACCACGGCCAGCACGTCGCCGCCCGGGTCGCGCACCGCGGTGCCGTAGGCCCAGCGCATCGCCCACGGTGGCGCCGTCCACGGGCTACGGGCCGCCAGCGCGACGAGATCGTCGATGACCACCGGCTCCTGGCGTCGCGCCACCGCGGCGACGATCTCCGGGTCGAGCTCGGGCCCGTCCTGGTCGCCGGCGTGGAAGGTGACCCAGCCCCCGCCGGGCCGGGCGGTGGCGACCATGGCGGCGGGCGCTTCCCACGCCAGGCCGGCCAGGACCAGCAGGTCCTCTATCTGGCTACGCGTCCGCGGATCCGTCCCGGCGTGGCGCTGTTTCCTCGATGCTCCATTGTGCTCCGCCATGGGCCAATTTTCGGGTTCCGGGTCCGCCTGCTTGAGCGGTGATACCGGCACGCGGTCGCATGAGCAGGGCGATGGCGACCAGCTGAGCCACGGCGGCGGCGAGATAGGTGCGGGAGATGCCGGCGCGGGCGGCGAGCAGGCCGCCCAACACGCCGCCCAGGGGAAGGGCGGTGAGGACGGCGGTCTGGAAGGCGCTGGCGGTGCGGCCCTGCAGCTCGGGCGGGGTGGTGGACTGGCGGACGCTGCGCATGGCGACGTTGCCGATGATGACGGCCGCCGTCTCGAGCAGCAGGGCGGCTCCGGCGATGTACGCGGAGCGGGTCTCGGCGAGTGTGATGTAGGTGGCGCTGGCCAGCGCGGCGCCGAGGGCGACGGTGGCCGTGGTGCTGAGCCGGCGGTGGAGGGGCGTGGCGGCGCGGGCGCCGAGCAGGTTGCCCAGGCCGGACACGCCGAGCATCAGCCCGTAGCCGGCGGCGTGCAGGTGCAGCGTCCTGGTGGCGTACAGCGGCAGCACGCTCAGAACCGCAGATTGGAAAAAGGCCAGGCAGGTCATGGTCAGCAGCATGCGACGGAGCACCGGCTCCCGCGCCATCCAGCGCAGGCCGTCGATTATCTGGCGCCCCAGCGACGAGGACACCGGCGCCTGGCGGTGGTCGGGTATGGCCGTCCGGACCAACGCGGCGGACACCACGAAGCTCGCCGCGTCGGCGAGGAACGGGGCGGCCGTGGCGACGGCCAGCGCCAATCCGCCGGCAGCCCTTCCGACGACCTCCTCGCCGGTGAGCTCGGCCGACAGGAGGCGGGCATTGGCCGAGAGGAGCTGGTCTGGGGCGACCAGTGACGGCAGGGCGGCCGACGCCACCACGTCGAAGGCCACCGTCAGGGACCCGAGCACCACGACTGTGGGGAAGATGGCCGCCAGCCCGTCCCGCCCCAGGAGCACCACGGCCACGAAGGCGGCCAGCACCGCCAGCCGGACCAGCTCGATGGCGACGGCCAGCCGGCGCCGGTTGAACCGGTCGGCCAGCGCCCCGGCGGGCAGGGCCACCACCAGGGCGGGCAGGCGCCCGGCGACGGCCACTCCCGAGATGGCCAGCGGGTCGTGGGTGTACCGCAGGGCGAGCAGGGGGAAACCGACCAGCACCATGCCGTCGCCCACGGCCGACAAGCCGGTCGCCCACCACATCAACCGGAACGGCCGGCCCAACTCCACGCTCAAGCAGGCCCCCAACGTGCGCCCTAATTTGGTGCGAGCAGCCGGTTGCCCTCAAGGGCTCGGCTGCTCGCACCGATACGTTAGGTGAAATATCCGTTATCGGCCGTTGCCAACCGCTGGGGCGACCGACCGACATCCCATCAACGGAGCCCGAGTCGCAATCTCGGCCTCCTCACAAGGCTCAGGGCCCCCAGTTTCCTCTCGTCATGGTGCACCCCCTTCGGAGCTCTCTTTGATGGCCGTCGGCGGCGTCACAACCGCGGCCGGCGGCCGGAAGGGGCGAAGACGGGCTTTTCCCGTTTTTCGCGGTTTTCTGAGATCGTATGCCCTTACCTCCACTTCGTCACCGGCCCGTTTGTGCCATTTCGCCGTAGCCCTCGAAGGCCAGCCGAGGGCTAGGTGACCGAAGCGATCCGCCGCTGGCGGGCATCCCTACGGACCCGGCCGGTCCTGCTCGCCGTCGTGTGCGGCGCGGTCGTCGCCGGGGTGGCGCTCAGCTCCCTGGTGTGGCTGCGGGCCGGCCCGGTAGCCGCCCCCCACACCCTCCCCGCCCCCCTCGTCGCCGCCGCTCTCGTGGCGCTGCAGCTGGTGCCGGTCCGCTTCCACGCCAAGCGCCAGACCTACTCGCTGGACCTCTTCTCGGTACCGCTGATGGTGGGGGCCGCCCTCACGCCGGTCCGGTCCCTGATGGTGGGGCTGGTGGCGGCCAACTTCGTCGGGCAGCTGCTGCGGCGCAGCCCGCTGATCCGGCTCGTGTTCAACCTGGGCAACCAGACGGCCGCCGCGGCCGCCTG
>DATGAX010000064.1:0-2163 GCA_035312965.1 Acidimicrobiales bacterium | reverse complement strand
GCGACGGGGACGTTTGCGTGGTCACGCTCGATCGCCCAGAGGCCCGAAACGCGATGAATGCCGAGATGGCGGCCGCAACGGTGCAGGCCCTCGAGTCAGCGCAGGAGTGTCGGGCCATCGTCCTCACCGGGCGAGACCCGGCGTTTTGTGCCGGCCTGGATCTGCGGCAACTCGGCGTCGAACGGTTGATAGAGCTGCCACCTTTCGTGGCCGCGACCGCGGCTTCGCGGGTGCCGGTCATCGCCGCCGTCAACGGGCCGGCGGTGACCGGCGGGCTGGAGCTGGCGCTGGCGTGCGACTTCATCATCGCCTCGGAACGCGCCACATTCGCCGACACCCATCTCCGCGTGGGCGTCTATCCCGGTTCGGTGCTGGTCGAGCTGCCCCGCCGCGTCGGCATGGCTTGGGCTCGAGAGATGTCGCTCACCGGCGACTTCGTCGATGCCGACACGGCTTTGCGAATCGGCCTGGTCAATCACGTCGTCGCCCACGACGACCTGCTCCCGGTGGCGTTGGCCAAGGCCCGGGCGATCTGTGATCAGGACCCAGGCATGGTCCGCACGGCCCGGCGAGACTGGGTGGCCACCGACCGCCTCCCCCTCCCCGACGCCCACCGGCTCCATCTGGAAACGGCGACGAACTCCGGATTCGCGGGCTCGACGAGCGGCTCCATCGCCGACCGCCGTGCGGATGTGATCGACCGGGCTCATCGTCAGTGACCCCTCGAGACCTCAACTCCGATACGCGGGCCCATTTCATGTCGACCATGGGGTTCTCCCACGACATGGACGATAACCGGGCCACCGGGTGGGCCGCGATGGGACCATACCTACGCACCGGCGACCGGTGGCCGGGGGTGGCCGCCCTGCTCACGTTCGCCGACGTGCTGATCGGCCAGCTGGCTTCGTTACGTACTGCGCCCCGCATATCGGTTACGTCGGACCTATGGGTTCGGGTGCTTCGGCCCGTTCCCGACGACGGCCAGATCCGGATGACCGCCGAGTTGCTCAAGTCGGGGCGGACCATGACCGTCGGCGAGACCCAATTCTTCTCAACCTCGGGCGATCTGCTGGCGATGTCAACCGGAACCTTCCTTGCGTCCCCTCGGCCGGTGGACGAGGTGCCGGACGGAGTCAGCGACCGCGTCTGGAGGCCCGATCCCGAAGGAGTGGCTCCCACGCTGGTGGAGCAGGTCGGCCTACGGGTCTTGGCCCCAGGTCGGGCCGAGATAGTGTTGCGCCCCGACCTGGTCAACGCGACCGAGAGTCTCCAGGGAGGGCTGGTCGCTCTGCTCGGCGAGGTAGCGGCCGTCAGCGCCGCCACCGAGGCCACTGGCCAGCCACACGTTGTCCACGATCTGCAGGTCCGCTACCTGGCAGCCGCACGGATCGGTCCGTTCCGGACGTCGGTGGCACTCCACGGAGACGGTCCCTCACCTCTGGTCAGGGTGGAGGTACGCGATCCCGGACGAGAAAACCGGCTGGCGTCGCTGATCATGGCGGACACCCGACCGGATCCGGGGACCGGGTAGGCGCTCGGTTAGAAGACGGCTCCCGATATCTTGGCTTCGAGGATGGCGTCCATGTCCATACCTATCGAGTCGAGGACCTCGTCCGTGTCAGCTGCGAATCCGGGAGCCGGGCGCAACTCGGGGGCGGTCCGGTCGAACTGGGCCGGGGACGAGACCATCGGGAGGCTCCTGCCTGACCCATAGTCGACGCTCTGCACGAATCCATTCGCGGCGGCCTGCGGGTCGGAGATCACATCAGTGACCCGATTGACCACGTCCCACTGGCCGCGCTGAGCCGCAAGGGCGGATCGCCACTCGGCAAGAGTCCCGCCGGCAAAGGTCTTCTCCAGCTCCGACACCATCTCGGCCGCGTTGGCTGCCCGGTCCTCCGTAGTGGAGAAGCGAACGTCGGTGAGCAGGTCCTCCCGGCCGACCGCCCGCAGTAGCCCCTCGTAGTACGCCTCGAACTGCAACATGCAGAGAGCGACCCACCTGTCGTCGGACGTCCTGTAGGTGTTGACGAGAGGGTTGAAGACAACGCCTGATGGCGCGAGGACATCCGGGCCGGCAGCGGCGGCGCCGACTATGCCCATCTGCATGCACCACATGGCCGTGGCGAGCAGTGACACGTCGACCACGCTTCCTTCGCCGGT
>DATGAX010000063.1:0-6271 GCA_035312965.1 Acidimicrobiales bacterium | reverse complement strand
CTTCGGGGACCAGCGACGAGGCCCAGATGACCACCTCGGCCTGGGCCAGCCGCGCCGCCCCCCGCACCGTGATCAGGTCGGCCGCCCCCGGCCCGGCCCCGACGAAGGAGATCATCGGTTCCCGCCTTTGGCCGGGACGATGACGGTGGCCAGATAGGACGCCGGACCGGTGACCGCCGCCTCGGCCAGCGGTCCGACCCGCTCGCCCGGCATCCCCATGAGCTCGCCGACCACGGCGTCCCCGTCCCGACCGGCCCTCTCGGCCGCCGCGGCCAGCTCCGGCAGCCGGCGCCCACCCTTGTAGAGGACGAGAGTGGAGTGGGGGTCGGAGAGGTCGGCGTCGAGGTCCTCGCCGTCCAGCGCGGTCCGGATGGTGAGGCGGCCCCGTTCGTCGGCCACCACTGTCCCCGTCCTGGCCGCCAGCGCCTGGAACGCCATGATGCCGGGCACGACCTCGACGACGGTGGCCGGCCGCCGGCGGCGCACGGACGCCGCCACCGCGGCGAAGGTGGAGTACACGAGAGGGTCGCCGAGGGTGACCCACGCCACTTCCTCACCGGCTCGCAGATGGGCCTCCACCGCGGCCGCGGCCCGGACCACGGAGCGGTCCCGCGCCGGGCGCGAGGGCGCCATCGAGAAGGCCACCCTCTCCACCGCGAGGCCGGGCACGGCTTGGCGGACGATGGCCTCGGCCCGGCCGACGGCGTCCACCGCGGTGCTCGGGGCCACCACCCGGTCAGCGCGGCGGAGGGCGGCCACCGCCCGTACCGTGAGGAGGTCGGCCTCACCGGGCCCGACTCCGACGCCGACCAGCCGGCCCGGTAGGGGCGGGTCGGGCCGCGTCTGGGCCTCGGGCGGGTCGCCCGCCAAGGCCGCTTCCAGGGCCTCGCGCAGTACGGCCGCCTCGGACCGGCCCGTCGCCCGGGCCCGGGCCGCCAGTCCGGCCTTCAACCGCTCCGGCAGGTAGAGGCTGCTCTTGTGCACCGCCGGCGAATCTACTCCCGTCCGGGCCCACGTAGGGCACGACGTAGGGCACACCGGGCGGCGAACGCCGCCACGCAGGTCGGATCCCCGCCGGGGTGGTGGTGGACATAAGTGGCGAGGAGGTCCGGGCCGCCCCATCCCTCCCGCCGGGCGCCCCACCGGCTGGCCAGGTCGAGGGCTTCCCCGCCCGGTTCGACCGTCGAATAGTGGAACTCGTGGCCGCGGAGCACCGTCCCCGCCGGCCCCAGCGGCGTCTCGGCCGCGGTGGTCACGGTCCGGTAGCCGAGGGTCAGCCGGTCCGTCATGCGGGCCCGGGCCGGGATGGCACCGGCCATGCGCTGCCCGTCGAGCTCCTCAGCGAGGAGCAGCAGACCGCCGCACTCGGCCCACGTCGGCAGGTCGGCCGCCACTGCCTGGGCCAGTTCGTCGAGCAGGGGGCGGTTGTCGGCCAGCCCGGCCGCGTGCACTTCCGGGAAGCCACCCCCGATGACCAGCCCGTCCAGCCCCCCCGGCAACCGCCCGTCCGCCAGCGGGTCGAAGGCGACGACCCGGGCGCCGGCCGCCTCCAGCGCCTCGATGGTGTCCGTATAGGTGAAGGTGAAGGCCGGCCCGCCGGCCACCCCGACCGAGACCGGCGGGCCGGGAGGAGGCAGGAGCACGGGGCCGGTGCGGTGGGCCGGCGCCGAGCGGGCCAGGGCCACGACGGCCTCCAGATCGACCCCTGCCGCCACCGCGGCGGCCAGCCGGTCCAGGGCGCCCCGCACCTCGCCGGGCTGCTCGGCCACCGGTACCAGGCCCAGGTGGCGGTCCCGCCACGTCAGGGCGTCGTCCCGGCGCAGGGCGCCGAGCACCGGCACGGCCAGGCCGTCCAGGGCCTCCCGGAGGAGGGCCTCGTGGCCGTCCGAGCCGACCCTGTTGAGGATGACGCCGCCGACCCGCAACTCCGGATCGAAGGTGCTGTAGCCGTGGACCAGGGCGGCCACCGAGCCCGACATGGCGGACGCGTCCACGACCAGGACGACGGGGGCGTCGAGCAGGCGGGACACGTCGGCGGTGGAGGAGACCTCCCCGTCGGCGGCCCCGTCGAAGAGGCCCATGACCCCCTCGACGACCAGCATCCCGGCGTCCGCCGCGGCCCGGGCCGCGAGGGGCCGGACGGCGTCGGCCCCGCACAGCCAGGCATCCAGGTTGCGCGGTGGCCGGCCGCAGGCCACCGCGTGGTAGCCCGGGTCGATGAAGTCGGGGCCGACCTTGGCCCCGGCCGGCCGGTCGCCGCGGCGGGCCAGGGCGGCCAGGATCCCGGTGGCGACGGTGGTCTTGCCCACTCCCGAAGCGGGGCCGGCGATCACCAGGCGGGGTCCGAGCACGGCCACACGCCAGGGTGCCTCGCCGGGGGCGCCGGGGGCGAACCGGTTAGCTTGTCCGGGCAGATGGCACCCCTCGACGGTCTCGTCCTCGTAGGTCATGGTTCCCGCTCGTCGCGCAGCGGCGACGAGATGGCCACCCTGGCCGGCCACGTCACCGCCGCCCTCCCCGAGGTGGCGGTGGACGTCGGTTTCTTGGAGATGACCGAACCTCCGGCGGGGGCGGTCATAGAGCGGCTGGCCGAGCGGGGCTGCAAGGCGGTGACCGTGCTGCCGCTGGTGCTGCTGGGTGCCGGCCATGCCAAGAGCGACGTCCCCGCCCTGGTCCTGGAGGCGCGCACCCGTCATCCCGAGCTCGACGTGCGGCTCGGCAGCCCGCTCGGGGTGACCAGACTGCCCGTGCAGCTGCTGGGCGAAGCGGTGCTGGAGGCGGGCGGGGCCTCCCTCCCCCTGCTCGTGGTGGCCCGCGGCACCTCTGACCCGGACGCCAACGGCGATGCCTTCAAGGCGGCCCGGCTCATAGGGGAGTGGACGGGCGCGCCGTTCGTCCACGTCGGCTTCAGCGGGGTCACCAGCCCGTCGGTGCTCGAAGCGGCGGCGGTGTTCGCCTCGCTCGGTCATGACCGGGTGGCGGTGGCCTGGTGGTATCTGTGCCACGGGCGGTTGATCGAGCGGGGACGGGACGAGCTGGCCGGCTGGGCCGCCGGTGCCGGGGTGGACCTGGTCGACGCCGGCTACCTGGGACCCGACCCGCGTCTGGTGCCCCTCGTGGTGGAGCGTTTCTACGAAGCCGCCGCCGGCCGGGCCCGCGTCAATTGCGACGTCTGCGCCTACCGGGCGCCCTGGCCTGGTCGCGAGGAGAGGGTCGGTCAGCCGGCCGGGGTGGGCCACTCGCATCTGGCGGTGGAACACCGCCACGCCGACCACCACGCCTGAAGGCCGCCTGAATTCGCCGCCCATCTCCCGGCACGCCGGTGTCTGGACCCGACGGCGCCCGGGGGCGGATCAGGCCAGCGCGATGGCGGCCGGGGCGTCACCCTGGGCCGAGCGGACCATGTCGGCCAGGGTGAACGAGTCGAGGTGGCGGCGCATGTGCTGGCCCACCTCGGCCCACACCGACAGCAGGACGCACTGGCCCTCGTGGTCGCAGGCGCCGTTCTGGTGCGGCTCGCCGAAGTCGCCGGCCTGGATCGGGCCGTCCACCGCGCTGACGATCTGCCCCAGCGTGACCTCGGCCGGGGGGCGGGCCAGCACGTAGCCGCCGCCCACGCCCCGCTTGGAGCGGACCAGGCCCGCCCCCTTGAGGGCCAGCAGGATCTGCTCCAGATAGGGCTGCGGCAGGCCGGTGCGCTCGGCGATGTCGCGGACCGAGGTGGGGACCTCCTGCCCGGCGTGGAGCGCCAGCGACAGCAAGGCCCGGCTGGCGTAATCACCCCGAGTGGAAACCTTCACCGTCACATTTTACCTCTAGGTTGGTGGAGTGACCCGGACGGAGGAGGCCGTGCCCAGCCGGAGCGCAGTGTTGCCCGACTACGGGGCGGCCAACCTGGTCGGGGTGGTGCCGGGCCTCATGGCCCCCCCGGACGGCCGGCCGGCGTGGATTCCCGAGCCCGCCCGCCGGGCCGAGCAGGTGGTCCTCCTCGTGCTCGACGGTCTGGGCTGGGACCAGATGCAGGCCAACGCCGGCCTGATGCCGCGGCTGACCGGGCTGGCCGGCGGCCCCATCACCTCGGTCGTGCCGACCACCACCGCCTGCGCCCTGACGTCGCTCGTCGTCGGGGCACCCCCCGCCGCCCACGGCGTGGTGGGGTACCGGGTGGTGGTGCCGGGGCCGACCGGCCCCGAGGTCATGAACGTCCTCAAGTGGCGTACCGCCTCCGGTGACGCCCGGCTCTTCGTAGACCCCCACACCTTCCAGACCGGAGTCCCGTTCGCCGGGCGCCCCGTTCCGGTGGTGAGCAAGGCCGTCTTCGCCGGCACCGGCTTCACCGAAGCGCACCAGCACGGCGCCCGCCAGGTGGGCTGGCACGAGTCGTCCGGGCTGGCCGTGGACGTCAAGGCGCTCATGGCCGAGGGGGAGCGGTTCGTCTACGCCTACTACGACGGCGTCGACCGGGTGGCCCACGTCTACGGGTTCGACGCCCACTACGACGCCGAGTTGAGCGCGGCGGACGGCGTCGTAGGCGATCTCCTGGACGGGCTGCCGCCCGAGGTGGCGCTCGTGGTGACCGCTGACCACGGCCAGGTCGAGGTGGGCCGCAACGTCGTCGAGCTGGCCCCCGAGGTGATGGAGATGGTGGCCATCGTGAGCGGAGAGCCCCGGTTCAGGTGGTTGCACACCCGGACCGGCTCCGACGACGAGATCGAGGCGTTGGCCGTCGAGTGCCGGGCCCGCTACGGCCACCAGGCGTGGGTGGTGACCTACGGCGAGGTCGCCCGCGACGGGTGGCTGGGTGGCCCTCTCACCCCAGAGGTCAGGGCCCGGGTGGGCGACGTGGCCCTGGTGCCGTTTGAGCCGGTCGCGTACCTCGAGCCGGGGGAGGCGGCCGAGAACCGGCTGGTCTGCCGGCACGGGTCGCTCACGCGCGACGAGATGTTCGTTCCCTTGTTGGCGGCGCGGGGCAGACTGGGGGAGTGATGCCCAACCCCGAACCCGACCAGGAAGCGGCCGAGCAGGTGCTGATCATGCCGTCCGGAGCCGAGCCGGAGGAGGGCGGCCAGCCCGACCGCGAGGCGGTGGAGCAGCCGGCCAAGGTGATGCGGATCGGCTCCATGATCAAGCAGCTCCTGGACGAGGTGCGCCAGGCGCCCCTCGACGAGGCGTCGCGCACCCGGCTCCGGGAGATCTACGACACGTCGGTGCAGGAGCTCTCCGACGGGCTGTCCCCCGACCTGCAAGCGGAGCTGGGCCGGCTGGCCTCCCCGTTCGGCTCCGACGGGGTCCCCACCGAGAGCGAGCTGCGGGTGGCGCAGGCCCAGCTGGTCGGCTGGCTGGAGGGCCTGTTCCACGGCATCCAGGCCACGCTGTTCGCGCAGCAGATGGCGGCCCGGGCCCAGCTCGACCAGATGCGCCAGCGCAGCCTGCCGGCCGGGGTCGAGGAGCGGCCCCGCCCCGGGACCTACCTCTGACGACCCCCGGCGGGGGGTCGCAACCTGTCACCGGGGGTGCGCTAGCCTCGGGGCCGGAAATCACACCGGTGTAGTTCTCCACAGCTTGCCCACAGGCGCCTGTGGACGCCGGTCCCGGGAGGCCGCAGGGCGTAGGAGGAAAGCGCAGCGTGGGGGCGTCGTTCACCCATCTCCACCAGCACACCGAGTACTCGATGCTCGACGGCGCGGCGCGGATCCCCGACGTGATCGCCCGGGCCGCGGCCGACGGCCAGCCCGCCATCGGGATCACCGATCACGGGAACATGTACGGCGTCCTCGACTTCTACAAGGCGGCCCGGGAGGCCGGCATCAAGCCGATCATCGGGACCGAGGCGTACATGGCCGGCGAGTCCCGCTTCGAGCGGCCGGTGCGCCGGGGCCGGGTCGACGACACCGGCGGCGATGCCGAGGCGGGCGAGAAGCTCTACTACCACCTGACCCTTCTGGCCGAGAGCAACACCGGGTACAAGAACCTTCTCAAGCTGTCGTCCGACGCCTTCCTCGAAGGCTACTTCTACAAGCCGCGGGCGGACTGGGAGCTGCTCGAGCGCCACCACGAGGGCCTGATCGCCACCACGGGCTGCCTCGGCGGGGTCGTGCTCCAGTCTCTGCTGCGCGGTGACTTCGAGCGGGCCACCGTGCAGGCCGCCCGGCTGCAGGACATCTTCGGCCGCTCCTCGCTGTTCGTGGAGCTGCAGGACCACGGCCTTCCCGAGCAGCACAAGACCAACCCCGAGCTCATCCGCCTGGCCCGCCGCATCGGAGCCCCGCCC
>DATGAX010000062.1:0-2111 GCA_035312965.1 Acidimicrobiales bacterium | reverse complement strand
GGTTCGACTCGACCACGTAGTAGTCCACGCCGGCGGCGTCGGGCTGCCCGTTCAAAGCGTGCAGGAACGGCGAGCCGGCTTCCTGCTCGCCGCACGCCCCGCAGTCGCCGCCGAACGTGCCGTATGTATACGGGGCGCCCGGGTTTCCGGACACCTGGGCCAGCGCCTGGCCGAGAGTGACCATCCCGTCGAGGGTGCTGCCCTGGTTCGACGGGGCCAGGCCGACGAGGGTGTGCACCGCGGCGGCATCGCCCAGACCGGGGTACTGGGACGAGGACGTGCTGTCGATCATGTAGCGGGGCATCATCCCACCCTGGGAGTGGCCGACGATGTCGACCTGCGTCGGGCTCGAGCCGGCCGGGTAACCGGCCGCGTTGCCGGACGGCTCGACCGTGTCGGGCAGAACCGTCGACTGGATGAAGTGCTGCAGCTGGGCGGCGGAGTGCTCGACGTAGTCGACTCCGTACTCGTGGTCGCGGGAATAGGTGGTCCAGACGGTGGCGCCGTAGTTCAGCCCGAACACGCAGTAACCGGCGTCGGAGAGCATGGGCGCCAGGGTCTGCCAGGAGAAGTTCTCGTTGGCGAACGTGCCGTGCACCAACACCACCGGATAGGGATGGGCGGCCGTTGGCTGGCACGGACCGTTCACCACGCCCGGCGGCATGGCCGAGTCGGTCGGGGCCAGCTCGGTCCGCATGCCGGCCGGCGCGCCACTGCCCGGTCCCGGCACCGGGGCGTAGGGCGGCGGCGGGGCGGTAGCCGCCCGGGCCGGAACGGTCAGGACAGCCAGCGGCGTCGCCGCGATGACGCCGCCCGCCACGAAGAGCCGCCTGGTCAGCCGCATACCATCTGTAGTTCTGCCCGACCGGCCGGGCTCCTGCCTGCAGGCGGATCACCCTGGTCCAGGAACTTACCCGGTGTCCCGAGCAGGTGGCACGGGCGCGATGTGCCGACATGCGTTAAACGGAATGGCTCTCGTCTCTGCGGAACGCCGGTGGCCGGCACCAGTCGGCGTGGTCGGCCCAATCCGGGCGAGCACCGCGTGGGGCTTCAGCTGTGGACGAAGGTGTTGTGGAACGTTCCGTTCAAAGACACGATGCTGGTGGCGACCTGCTTGACGGTGCCATTGAAGATCTCGTACTGGGCGGGGCTGAACGTCGACAGGGCGGCGGGGCCGATCTTCACCGTGCCGTAGGTGATCGTCGTGAAGTTGGGTACCACTGTCGGCGACGAGAAGACGAAGGTCCCTATCTGTACCGAAGTCAAGGAGCCGCTGACCGGGGCGGCCGCCGATCCACTGGAGTGGGCCGTCAAGTCGGACACCTTCACCGTGCCGGTTCCGGCGCTGATTGTCAGGGTGGCCTTGACGGTGTCGCCGGCCGCCGTTTGGATGAAGGCATCGGCGATCGGGGTGCCGCCCGTGGAGGGGTAGATGCCGGCCAGGAAGCCGTTGTTGGTCGCGGTCCCGTTGGCGCACGAGATCTGGTTCTCGAACTGGATGAAGTTGTTCGTGGTGCGGATGTCGGCTGTCGGTGCGAGGGTGGTCGAGCCGCTGGCCGGACAGGTGACCGCCGGAATGGAGATTGATCCACTGAACTGCGTGGCGGAGTTCGTAACCGAGGCGATGTAGCCGGCGAAATTGGTCGTATGGGTCGACGCGGCCGCCGCCGAAACGGGGTTCGCCGGTAGCAGCAGCAGTGCGGATCCGGCCGCACCGGCCACGATGATCAAGCGACGTGATCCGGTAAGGAATCGCAGCTGCATTGGACGCCCCTTCTCGTTTGCCCCTGTCGCCAAAGGCTAGCCGAAGGGGGGCGGCCCCATTCCGCCGGGGGTGGTGGAACACTGCGCATCGCCTCGCTTACCTGTGTCGTGAACATTCCCGACGCGCGCCTGCTCGTAGAAGTCCTTCGCCCCCTCCACGTCGGACACCGGGATCGGAGCCCCTGAAGACCGACCTACTTCTGGATGCTCAGCGACTTGAGGAACCCGTTACTGGAAACGGCCCAGTAGCGGCCTGCGGATTGAGCCTGGTTGGGGGAAGCGGCGGCCACAGCGGCGACGACCGTAGCGGTGACGGCCTTGAGCCCATAGTGGATCTTGAACATCGG